>NZ_JAXFXH010000005.1:0-51533 GCF_034091795.1 Suipraeoptans intestinalis
ATGTTGTATAAATAAAGTTGACACCTTATTCTCAAAGAATTCATGTATAATAAAGAGAATAAGGAGGAACTCTCAATGTCACGTACCCAACGTAAATACGACCACGAATATAAGGTCCAGGCTGTCAAACTTGCCAGAGAAATCGGCGGTGCTAAGGCAGCCAAAGAATTAGGTATTCCAGAAGGAACCATCCATACATGGCTGAAATCAGTTAGAGCCGGCACATTGGATATTGGCGACGGTGCACATACTCCGGAAAGTGCAATGAGCCTCGCTGAGGAACTTGCTATGCTCCGCAAACGCGTTAAGGATCAAGATAAAGAAATCCGGCGTCTGAAAGAGGAAAATGAATTTCTCGAGGAAGCAAGTGCTTTTTTCGCAGCCAGCCGTCGGAAGTCAGCAAGAACCAAAGAATGATGTTCATTGCCATAAAAACGGAAGGCGGCGCGATTAAGGGAAAACTCTCATTCTATTGCCGGATGCTTGGTGTCAGCCGCCAGGGGTTCTACAAATATCTTGCTCATAAAGACCGGCCCTGGAAATATCAGGATCTCGCTGATGCTATAAGAGCAATCAATACTGAGGATGAATACAATGATACATATGGGCGTATTCGTATGTATCAGGCACTTCTCCTTAAGAAACCGGAAGGACTCAAGATTCCTAGTGAGCGAACCGTCTACAGGGTCATGGATGAAATAGGCCTTAGTCATCGACCAAAACGTAAGCCGAATGGTATTACCAAGGCGGATCGGGAAGCTCGTAAGTCAGATGATCTTCTGAAGCGAGATTTCAAATCCGATAAGCCACTTGAAAAATGTGTAACTGACATTACCGAAATCAAGGCTAAAGATGGAAAATTATATGTTTCAGCTATCTTTGACTGCTTTGATTCCAGTGTCCTTGGTCTGGCAATGGAAAGCAACATGAAAGCAACTTTGTGCGAGCATACCCTGGATAATGCCTATCTGGCATATCCTGATCTGCGAGGGGCTATTGTACACTCTGACAGAGGAACACAATATACCAGTGAAACCTATCGTAAGGCTCTGGCAAAATACGGTATTATTCAAAGCATGAACAGTGCTGGTGGCAGGTGTCACGATAATGCCCGATGCGAAAGCATGTGGGCCAGAATGAAAAGCGAGCTTCTCTATGACCGCTACAATACGGAAACTATGACCACAGAGGAACTGAAGGTTCTCATTTGGAGATATTTCATCAGTTACTGGAATAACAGGAGGATCTGCTCTGCTAACGGTGGGCTTCCTCCGATGATCAAGCGCCAGAGATACTACCAATCTCTGGGACTGGCTGCATAGGCAGTGATATCTTTGAGATAAATGTGTCAACCAATATTGACACTATCACACCTTTTTGTTAACGATTTCATCGTCGGTCTCCGCGAGGAGACCGTGAATTGAAATAAGGCGCCAACTCACGATATCGATGATCTTCTCGGTCGGTCTCCGCGAGGAGACCGTGAATTGAAATTCTATTCTGCTCATACCTGTACTGTCCCGCTTCCGTCGGTCTCCGCGAGGAGACCGTGAATTGAAATAAGCTTGTAGCAACAGCCACACCATCACCGAATGTCGGTCTCCGCGAGGAGACCGTGAATTGAAATGCGAGGACTGCCATAACAAAGAACACAAAAGAAGTCGGTCTCCGCGAGGAGACCGTGAATTGAAATAATTCCGACTTTGTTTTGCTTGTTTGTTTGTTTAGTCGGTCTCCGCGAGGAGACCGTGAATTGAAATCGTCCAACTCAATGAGAAGTCGGGCAAAGTCAAGCCGTCGGTCTCCGCGAGGAGACCGTGAATTGAAATAAACCGAGATATTCCGGGACGGGGATATGTTGATCGTCGGTCTCCGCAAGGAGACCGTGAATTGAAATAAACCGAGATATTCCGGGACGGGGATATGTTGATCGTCGGTCTCCGCAAGGAGACCGTGAATTGAAATTGTTACCTCGTTACCGCATGTATTCCTTTCAAACCGTCGGCCTCCGCGAGGAGACCGTGAATTGAAATGGGCAACATTCGGATGGGATGATCCGCAAGTAGGAGTTAAAATAGGTTGAAAAATTATTATGTTTATGTTATTATTTTTTAAAAATAAAAGTTACAGGGTCGTTATAAAAACGTGAGTTGAAAAATGTTGTTATTTTTTAAGGAAGTCAACCTTCTTAGGAAGGTTGTGAGTCAAACACACAAAAATTATTGTCAAAAATGGAAAGAGAAGCAGAAAGGCGCTTTATAGCAGAAAAACATTTGCCTAGAACCAGCAATTCTGAAAAAGAGAATATGTGTTTTCGAGAGAGGGAGTGCGATTGTGAATTTGATTTTTAAATTTTTGATGACGGTGAATGCTACTTTTTGGATGTGGGTGATATATGGGATAAAGGAGCAAATTACAACTTTGAATATTCCACCATGGATATTTTGCGGTTTACTCGTACTTGTTCCGATTTTTCTGTCTGCCTTCTCTATACAAATCACAACTTATTTGGGTGTGGACGAACTGGAAGACTGTCAGGAACTTAGCTTGGAAGATAATACTTTTTTGCCGACGTATTTAGGATATTTTTTCATTCCTTTAGGGATTACAGATATCACTACCATGATTTGCATATATTTGCTAGTGTTTGCTTTTACTTTTTTTTCGCAGGCACAGTATTTTAATCCAATTTTCTTGCTGTTTGGTTATCATTTTTATCATGTTCTGACAAAGCAGGGAACAAAACTGTTTATAATTGCAAAAGGTCAGGTAATACGAAATCGGAAAAGCATATGCTTTGATACTTTGCGGAGAATAAATGATACAACATACATTCAAAGAAGAGGGAGAGGTTAATGAATACAGTCTGTGTAAAACTTCGTATGCGTGAACATGGTAACAAATATCGGAAGGTGTTGTCTACGAATGAAATGGTGTATCCGGAACTGCAAGAACTGGTAGAGACGTCTTTTTCCTATACAGCAGGAACAGTCTTGGATTACGGAGAGTGGTTTCAAATAGAAAATGCTTCACAGCAGCCATATGCTATAGATCTCATAACACAACGGTTTGAAACGCCGGATTTTGAATTGCTGACAGTGTCGGAGTTTCAAAAAATAGACTTTCTATTTGTCAAAAGCGGAACTACAATCTTTTTTCAAAAGATCAGCAAGGCGAAGCTGGCCAAAAAGAAAGGAATCATAAAATTTGGAGAAAATTTTCAATATGACAGTCAAAGAGAGGAAATTATTATTCATGAACTTCCGGATGCTGCGTATTGCAGGCTCAAAGACACGCTATATTTTAGAAAACTGGAATCGATTACCAGCATCTTTAAGGGAATTGAAGACCTGTACAGAGAAGCCACAGAGGACGAGGTAAAGCGGTTTCTGGAGGATGATTTTATAACATTGAAAGAGGGATATGGAGTATCAAAAGTGAAGACGGCAAATCGGAAAAGAATCGCTTTAGTAACAGAAACTCTTTCGGGATTAAAACCAGAGGAACGGGTTAATATTTTCTCCTATATAGAAGAATACTGCCCAGACTTGAAAACGGAAGATGATAGATTTCTTGTGGGTGATGAAGAAGAGTTAAGGATGGTGTTATTTGGGATTGATCAAAGGTTTTATACAACACCTGTAGGAGCAAGGAAACGAATTGCAAATTCTGTGATTGCGATGGATTAGCAGCAACATACCTTTTTGAGGTTGTTTAAAACAGTGTTTGAACCTGTAATGATAGTGTAATAAGTGGAATATCTAATTGCTCAATAAATAGACGGTAAAAATATAAGAATGATTTCAAAGCAGGGAGCCCCAAAAACTACCGGTGAAAAACAAAACTCCTCTCTCCTAGACAGCGACATGGTCTGTCTGTCAGGAAGAGAGGAGGAGTGCTTCTACGACTTCTTTTTTCTTTTCTGGGCGTTTCGGCCGAAGGTTTTGCCGATGTGGTAGTCCCGCCGCAGGGCAAACATGGAATAGCGGGCAACCATATCTACAATGATGAAGCCAAACGCAATGGCCAAACAGGTAGCCAACAAAACGATCGTTTCTGAAAAGGCCAGATTCAGATCTCTGCTGACACAACCGTACATCATATAATACAGGTTCGGTCCCGGAATCAGCGGGAACACAGAGGCTGTCAGGAAAATGGTGGAAGGCGCCTTGTTTAGTCGGGACATGATGAAGGCGTAAAATCCAACAAAAACAGCCGCAGCCAGTGTCGCAAGAAAGTTGCTGGGTTTGACAGAAAATACCAGAAGATAGATTGCCCAGGTAAAGAAGGCTCCGACGCTGGAATACAGCACCTGACGCCCTCTGATCTTAAACAGGAGCGCAAATCCGGTACAAGCGACTGTACAGGAGATCAACTGGATCGGGATGCTGGGGTTCAGGATGAAACCATCAGAGGATACTCCGTGCAACAAAAGGATAGACAAACCGGTGCCGAAGGCAATCCCAGCAGCTCCCAGAAAAGAGTTCATAATATTGATGAATCCAGATATAAAATCGCGTTGCAGAAGATCCCGAATCCCATTGGTGGTTCCCAGCGCACTGATCAGCAGCATCACGATTCCGATCATGGTCCGGTCGGGATGGCTTCCGATCCCGAAGCGCGCCGTAAGGAGAATGAAGGATTCTGACAGGAATGCCAGGATCATGTTGTGGATCATGAGATTGTTTTCCAGTTTAGAAAGCTGTTTGCCGACCACGATGATCATCAGGGAAACGATGACGGCAACGATTGCATCCATAAAATTGCATCCAAAAAATACGGCAAATCCTGTTCCGCCCATGATACCGGCAAAATAGGGGGCCGCAGGATGCTGCTTGGGACGATGGATGACTTCCAGATATTTTTGGCGAAGCTCCGCCTCATCGGGCGTATGGGCGCACACGTACCGGCATAGGTTGTTAAGATAATTCAGCCGGTCAAAGTCAATATCTGTGGTTTCAATATGACGGATCTGGGTGAAAAATTCACCCTCCGGAGTTTCTATGGTGATCTGGATATTGCTTGGGATAATAAATACGTCGCTGTGTTTAAATCCATAGCTCCTGCACATTCGGTACAGGCTGTCTTCCAGTCTGAAGTTTTCAGCACCGCTTTTCAACATTGACTCTCCAATGTCAAGAATTCCTTGTAAAATACGTTTGTAATCCATACAGTTATCCTCTTAGATCGCATAATAAAAGTAGAAATGTCAACATATGAATCATACCACTTTCTTCCCGAATGTCTACTAAAATCCCGCAAGTTTGAAGAAAAAAACAAGAGTGAAAATTCTGAAAAACCAAAGGCTTTTTTTCACTTTTTGGGTGAAAGTTTTATCAATGACAAGGATGTTCATTTATGTGCTTAAACATTCATTTATGTGACGGGGACTTTTCGAAGGTGGGGTTTTTATTGGACAGCTTATCCGGTAATCTGATCTTACCAAAAAGAAAGGAGCAGGAAGCCATGAAAGGATACAACACAGAGGACGGGTATATGGGTTACGTAAACGGAGGATACCAGTTTTTTGCAAGTGAAGCGGATTACCGGGAATGGATGGAAGATATGTAGAATATGAGAAAACAGGAGGAATTCAAAATGGAGAAATTATATGTTACATTGGCCGGAGTGCAGCACTATTATGGCTCGGATTTTTTGGAAAAAGGAACAAAGCTGACGCTGAAAAAGGAACCGGAGAACGAATACGACAAAGAAGCGATCCAGGTAACGATGGAGGGGCTTGGAAAGATTGGATATGTGGCAAACAGCCCGTATACCGCGATAGGAGAGTGTATCAGCGCAGGGTGACTGTATGACAAGATGGAAGACACAGCCAAAGCCAAAGTGATTCTGGTAACGCAAAGAGGCATAATTTGCAGAGTATACAGAAATTAGTGAAAGCACAGAAAGATTCTTGTTTCGGCGCTGATTATGTTTCGTGTGCTGCCGGCTGTTTTCAATATTTTTCTAATGCACTTTTTGAGGCGATGCTTTTTCTGACACGTTGTGGAAAGAAAGGTGGAATATGTTTTCCAACGCGCGATGAACCGTAGTGATATTGGAGAATGCCTGATCGTAATAATCGCATGGAATAGCAGGGAAGAAATTGCAATTTACGGGTATTCGCCCTATAATGAGGGAGAGAAAAGAAACGGGATACATGACAAATGCCAGGATCGTGTCTGGGGATGCAGAAATTCTGACGAAGAGGCCTTAGCGAAGAAATGAGGAAGCGGCGGAGAAAACGGAAGGGCTAAGGATGTAGAAACTCTGACGAAAAAGCCCTAGCGAAGGAGCGGGCGAAAGAACAGAGAAAAAGCGGGCAAAACATGGAATACAGGCAAGCACCTGCCGAAATCAAGGGCCGGTACGGTAGCAGGGATCCCAGAGGGGCAATGTTATGATACAAACAGAGGAAAAATAAAAGGAGCGGCGATATGAAGTGTTTTGAATTGAGCAATGGAGTGCAGATTCCGGCAATTGGATTTGGGACCTATAAGGCGGCAGAAGGAGACACGGCAGATGTGATCCGTACTGCTCTGGAGGCAGGATACCGGTATTTTGATACCGCTTCTTTTTACCAGACGGAGGAGTACATCGCAAAGGCTGTCCGTGACAGCGGAATTGACCGGAAAGAACTTGTCATTGCCACAAAGGCATGGAAAACAGAAATGGGATATGAAAATGTCAGACAGGCGTTTCATCAGTCTCTGGAAAGACTGGATACGGATTATATAGATTTGTATCTGATCCATTGGCCGCTTCGTTCCCCGGAGGACGCTGACTGGGCGCAGATAGATGCGGAAACCTGGAAGGCAATGGAAGAGCTGTACAGGGAAGGGAAAGTCCGTGCCATCGGATTGAGTAATTTTTTGCCGCACCATATTGAAAACCTTCTGGGGTGCTGTGAGATCACCCCGATGCTGAACCAGCTGGAGATCCATCCGGGACATATGCAGGAAGCTGCCGTTTGCTACTGCCGTGAAAAGGGGATTTTTGTGCAGGCTTACAGACCGGTCGGACGAGGACAATTATTTGAGGATGTGCTGTTGAAACATCTGGCAGAAAAGTATGGGGTCAGCGTTCCGAAACTTTGCCTGCGCTATGAATATCAGAGAGGGTTTGCGTCGATCCCAAAGGCGTCTCAGAAAGAAAAGATGGTGGAAAATCTCAATATTTTCGATTTTGAAATTTCAAACACAGATCTGTACCAGATAGATACGATGCCGCCGCTGGGATGGTCCGGGGAGCATCCGGATCGGGAACGGGTATAAAACAATGAGTTTAGTGAAAGTGTTACAAATTGGCCCTACAGAAACATATAGTAATGGCGGGATGGCGACGGTCTTGAAAAACCTGTCAGACAGCTCTCTGCTGGCAGAAGGCTATGAGATAGATGCCTATGCTTCCTGCTGTGACGGCCCTCTTTTTAAGCGGCTTTGGCACTCAGTCAGAGCCTATCTTCGATTTTTTCGATCAGTGGAAACATACGACCTGTTTCATATACACATGGCAACCAGAGGGAGCACCTTTAGGAAAGGGTATTACATCCGATCGTTGAAAAAAAGAGGAAAAAAAGTCATTCTTCACGTGCATGGCGCAGAATACAAAGCGTTTTATGAAGGGCTTTCTCGAAGAAAAAAAGAGAGGGTGGCAAGGATCTGGAATGCCTGCGATCAGGTGCTGGTGCTGTCTGACAGCTGGTATCGCTATTTTCGTCAGAAATTTCCACTGGCGAAGATCTGTGTCATTGAAAACGGGGTGGATACGGATAAGTATGCTCCTTCTATGGTAGGACGGGGAAAGGCGGAGAATCTGCTGTTTCTTGGACGACTGGGAAAGCGAAAAGGCGCCTATGATCTGGTAGAAGCCATGGAAAGGGCTGTTCAAAGCAGGCCAAAGCTTCATCTTTTTATGGCGGGGGATGGAGACATAGAGGAGATCAAGGAGCTGATCGCAAAAAAAGGGCTTGCAGACAAGATAGAGGTATTGGGCTGGGTTTCCGGGGAGGAGCGTATCCGGTTGCTTCAGGAGGTCAGAACGCTTGTGCTACCCTCCTACAATGAAGGGCTGCCTATGGCCATCCTGGAGGCGATGGCGGCCGGAAACAGGATCATTAGTACGACGGTGGGAGGAATTCCCGAACTTGTACAACCGGAACAGGGGATCCTGCTGGAACCGGGAGACGTGCCGGGACTGGCGGAAGCCTTGCTTCAGAGTAGCCACCCGTCTGCCTGGACTGCTTCAGACAGCCAGGCGAGTCGAGATCGGATAGAAGAGAAATACAGTCTGAGAAGAATGCATGAAAAGATTCGGGCTGTCTATGAATCCGTACAAAATGGGCCGACAATACATGGAAGGGAAAGAAACTGTGAGGCAAAGACCGGCGAGACAGAAGACGGGAGGTATTCCGGACAGCGCAGGTAAGGTTTGCAGGGAGTCGGAGATCCTATAGCGAAAAAGGAGAACGTAGCCATGCCAAAGGGGGCGAATCAAAAGTTTAAATTGTACCGACTGGCGCAGATCATGCTGGAATGTACGGACGAGGAGCATTATATTACCATGCCGGAAATCTTAAAGGCTCTGGAAGCGTATGGGATCACGGCAGATCGAAAAAGTATTTATACAGATTTGCGGGATCTGGAAGTGCTAGGACTGGAGGTAGAAGGAGAACCGATGGGCAACCGGTATCATTATCATGTGGTGGATCGTCCTTTTGAGCTGCCGGAATTAAAGCTTCTGGTAGATGCGGTACAGTCTTCCAAATTTATTACAGAAAAAAAGTCAAATGCTTTGATCCGAAAGCTGGAAAAGCTGGTCAGCAAGTTTGAAGCGCGGAAGCTTCAGGGCCAGGTATATGTTTCGGGGAGGATCAAGACCATGAACGAAAGCATCTATTATACGGTGGACGCCATTCACCATGCGATTTCTACCAACAAGAAGATTTATTTTCAATACTATCAGTGGAATGTGAAGAAGGAAATGGAACTGCGGCGCGGCGGCGACTGGTATCATATCAGCCCCTGGGGGCTGTCCTGGGACGACGAGAATTATTATCTGATCGGATTTGATTCCGGCCCGCAGCAGATCCGGCATTACCGGGTAGATAAGATGCTGCATATCCGGGCATCGGAGGAAGACAGGGAGGGGAAAAGCTGTTTTAAAAAGCTGGACATGGCGGATTACGCAAGAAAAAGCTTCGGGATGTTCGGTGGAAAAGAAGAGACGGTAAAAATATTGGTGGACAACGAGCTGGCAGGAGTGATCATGGACCGGTTTGGGAAGGATGTGCGCCTGATCCCGGTGGATGAGAAGCATTTTACAGTACAGGTGCAGGTTCATATCAGCAAACAGTTTTTAGGATGGATCTTTTCTCTGGGAGAACAGGTGAAAATCCTTTCGCCCAAAGAGGTTGCAGGGCAGATGGAGCAGGAGGCCAAAAGGCTGCTTCGGCAGTATGCAGATGGAGAGGCTGAGTAACAGTACAGGTGCAGAACCAGATCCACAGAGGCAGGTTCAAGATGCAGGCTCAGCGGAACAAAATATTTACAAGCAAATGGCACAGCGATATAATAAAATCAATTCTGTTTTAACGGTGAAAAGGGGAAAGCCTGCAAGGCAAGAGAGAAAGGAAGCCGTGAAAAGAAAAAGGAAAACAGAAGAAAGAACAAAGAGAGAGGAGACTTGTGATGAAAAAATATGAAATCGTAGGAGGAAATCTTCCGGTGGTCATCTGTGAGCTGAGCGCGGGGGAATGCATGATCACAGAGAGCGGAAGTATGAGCTGGATGAGTCCCAATATGAGGATGGAAACCACGTCGGGGGGCGGCATGAAAAAAATGATGGGAAGATTCCTGTCAGGAGAAGCCATGTTCCAGAATCGGTTTACGGCAGAAGGCGGAGACGGGATGATCGCATTTGCTTCCAGCTTTCCGGGAGCCATCAAAGCGCTGGATATCCGTCCGGGAAGATCCATGATCGTACAAAAAAGCGCATTTCTGGCGTCAGAGGAAGGCGTGGAATTGTCCATGTACTTCCAAAAAAGGCTGGGAAAAGGGCTGTTTGGCGGAGAAGGCTTTGTCATGCAGAAGCTCAGCGGAAATGGAACAGCCTTTGTGGAAATTGACGGACATGCGGTGGAATACGATTTGAAGGCAGGACAGGAGATCGTAGTCAGCACAGGCTATCTGGCGGCAATGGAAGATACCTGTACCATGGATATCGTAGCGGTAAAGGGCGCAAAAAATATGCTGCTGGGAGGAGAAGGGATCTTCAATACAGTGGTCAGAGGACCGGGCAAAGTGATCCTGCAGACGATGCCTATCAGTAATGTGGCAGAGCTTTTGACCCCATATTTTTCCGTCGGACAATAGAAATACAGCAGAGAGGACCTCAAGAAGACAAAAGTCTTTTTGGGGCCTTTTTTTACAGGAAACAAAGGAAGTCGCTCCACTGGCGGAAGTTACAGGAAAGAAAAAGGAAAATAAAAATTACAGAGTAAAAGAGAAAAAAGAACGACATAATCTGATTTATGAAGATAAAAATATTTACAACATCATAACACGACGATATAATAAAAAATAAGAAAGATAAACAGAAAAAAGACAAATAATTATCGGGTATACTTGATAAATGTGTGGATACTGACAGGGGGATGGAGGGCTTGGCAGTTTCCCTGCAAAAAATGCAGGGGCAAGAAGGGGGAAATGTATGAGAAAAAGAACGTGGATCTGCGGCGGAGCGGTAGCTGCTTTTTTATGTGTACTGGCGCTGACTGCCTGCCGGGAAAAAGAAAGCAGGAGAGAACCGGTCACATTGACGGTGTGGCATGTATACGGGGGACAGACAGACTCTCCGCTGAACGGGTTGATCGAGGAATTTAACGAAACGGTGGGAGTAAAGAAAGGGATCAAGCTGCAGGTGACGGTGGTGTCCAACACCAACAATATTCATGATGCCGTGCTGCGGGCAGCGAAAAAAGAACCGGGAGCCGCCAAACTGCCGGATCTGTTTATTTCTTATCCCAAAACAGTTCTGGCTATGCCGGATCCGGAATGCCTGGTGGATTACAGGGATTACTTTACGGAAAAAGAATTGGCTGCCTACATTCCGTCCTTTCTGGAAGAAGGAAAGGTGGAGGGGCGTCTTGTGGTATTTCCGGTGGCAAAGTCTACAGAGATCCTGTTTGTGGATAAGACTCTGTTTGACCGATTTGCGGCGGAGACCGGCGCAACCATAGAACAGCTGGACACCTGGGAGGGACTCTATGAAATGTCTAAAATGTACTACCAATGGACAGATGCACAGACGCCGGAGGTAGAAAGAGACGGCAAGGCGTTTTTTGTCCACGACTATCATTTCAATTACGCCCAGGTAGGGGTGGCGTCTTTGGGAGAGGACTTTTTTAACGGAGAGCAGATTGCCTATGGAGACGGATTTATGAAAATGTGGGAACCCTATGCCGATGCCGCCGTACAAGGTGGGGTATGGCTGCAGGAAGGCTACGCCACAGAGCCTTTGCGGACGGGAGACGTGATCGTCAGCGTAGCGTCCTCGGCAAGTGTTCTCTACTACGAAGATATTGTGACCTATCCGGACAATCACTCAGAGCCTATTCAGGTGGTCGCAAGACCGGTTCCCTGTTTTGCGGAGGGGGAAAAAATGGTGATGCAGCGGGGAGCAGGGTTTTGCACAGTAAAATCCACGCCGGAAAAAGAAGCTGCCGCAGTGGTCTTTTTAAAATGGCTGACAGAACCAAAAATCAATGTTCAATTTGTTACCAGCGTAGGGTATATGCCGGTGACAGAAGCAGCTTTCCAGTATCTTCCGAAGGCCATAGAAGATCTGAAAAATCCCAAATACAAGAGTCTTTATGAGGCGTTTATAGAAACACAGGCCTCTTACAGCTTTTACACGGCGCCTCAGTTGGCGTCTTATCTGGAACAGGAACAGACCTTTGAAAAAACCACCAGGAGCCAGTTGCGCTCGGCTTATTTGAAATGGCAAAAAGGAGAAGGGGACGTAGAAAAGCTGAAGAAAGAGGCGCTGCAGGAGTTGGAGGATGCGATGCCATAGGGGACAAGTGAGGAAGGACTATGAGAAACAGATGGAGAGAGTTAGGAAAGCTTCTGCGCCTTCTCAGAGATAGAAAGACTACGATGCGGGGGAGATTGATGCTTTACCTGGTCAGCCTGATCTTCGCCGCGCTGGGGATCGTTCTGCTGATGCTGGCAGCGATTGGCGGACCGCTGAAAACAAAACAGCAGATCGCCCAAACGATGGAGCAGCAACTGCAAAGCTCTTATGAAAAAGTTTCAGAAGAACTGGAAGAGTATACTGGCTATGGGCTGCAGCTTTCCAGAGGGCTGGGGCAGAACCTGGAATATCTCCTGAAAGAAAAGGGGCTGACCGTTTCGGATCTGAACGACCATCCGGAGGAACTGCTGGAAGTGCAGAAGATGCTGTACAAGGAATTGAACACCACGATCCGCCTGGGAAGGAGCAGCGGTGCATTTGCAGTCGTCAATGCGACGGTCAATACCCAGCTTCCCGGAGCGGAACAATCAAAAAGCGGAGTTTATCTGCGGCTGATCAATGTCAGCAGCAATGTGGTGCTGACTCCGGAAACGATTTTGTTTCGCGGAATGTCAGAAGTTGCGAGAGAAAACGGGCTGGAGCTGCACAATCGCTGGAACATGGAGTTTCAGACGGATGAGCTTCCCGGAAGCTGGATGGCGGCGCAAAAAACGGGACAGGAAGACTATTACTGGACCCAGAAGAGTAAGCTGAAAAATACCTGGGAGGATGTGATCCTTCTGATGATTCCCATTCGGATCAGCACCGGAGAGGTGTGCGGTGTGTGTGGGATCGAATTGAACGAGGTACATTTTAATCTGGAATATCCGGCGGAAAGCAGTTCCTACGGGTCTGCCGTGACGGTATTGGCGCCAACCGACGGAAAACGGCTGCGGTTGGAAAAAGGGATGTCAGGAGATAGAGACGGTACCTGGCTGAAAAACAGTGAGTCTCTTTTCCGGGTAAAACAAAAGCAGTACTACAGTCTGTATCAGTCTTCTGACGGGGAGTATTACGGCGTACAAAAAGAGATGGAACTGCCGGGAGAAAAGGGAGAAAGGTGGGCCGCGGCGATCCTGCTTCCCCGGCAGGGGTGTGACCAGTATATCCAGAAGAGCAGGAACTATATGATGGCGGCAGCGGTGGGATTTACAGTTGTGATGCTGATCCTGGCGGGGATTCTTTCCAATAGTTTTGTGAAACCCATTGTCAGAGATTTTGAGGATATTGGGGAGGGTATGATCGCAAAAGAAGGAAAAGCCTACAGCATTGCAGAATTGGAGGAATTGTGCAAACGTCTGGCAAAGCAGAAACGTCCCCTGGAGAAAGGAGATCTGCCGCCAAATATCGCGGAACTTTTTGCGGAATTTGCAGAAAATGTAAAAAGTCTGACGCGGGCAGAGTATCATATTTTCCGATATTATCTGGAAGGGTATGAGGTGTCGCAGATACCGGGGATGGCATTTCTCAGCATGAGTACGGTAAAAAAGCACAATGGAAATATCTATAGAAAATTAAAAGTTTCTTCTAATGATGAACTGACCGTGTATTTAGACTTGTTTCGCAGGTGCGGTTGTCTGGAGCAACTGCAGTTGGGAAGTATAGAGCAGGCGGAAGAGATACGGGGAACAGGCAGAGCCGAAGAAGGGGAGCTGCCATAGGAGGATGGCTCCTGCAGGGCGGGAGAATCGTTAGAAAAAAGGGAATACACAGCAAAAAGCACAAAAATCAATTTTGGTTTTTGTGCTTTTTGCATGGTAGACCAGGTTTACTTTTTAGAAGGCTTTCTCGAAAGAAGGAAAAAGGTAGACCGGGAACCATAGATTTTCCCAGAGGCGATTTATAAAATAAAGTCATCAAGCACAAACGCGTTGACCCGGAGTCGTCAAGGAAAAAGGGGGTGAAGAAGTGCAGAGGGATTTCAAACATCTATTGAAAGACTGCTCACAGGAGGATGGCTTCCAGTTTGCCGTGACCTGTGAAAATTGCGGGAAGACCTGGAAGAGCCGGAAGATACCGTTTTCCAAGATGCATACGTCTCCTATAACAGAAGGAAAAAAAGTGGTCTATGTAGCCCTCTATGAGAGAGAAAAACAGGAAGCAGAAAGGGCGGCGTTGCAGGTGGGGGAAAGGCTGTTCAGTAGGTGCCCTATTTGCGGCAGGTGGGTGTGTGATGAGTGTTTTATGGCATGTGAAGATCTGGATATGTGCGAACAATGTGCCAGGAAACTGGGGGAAAAAGGGAGTGTTGTAGGATGAAGAAAGGAGAGCTGTTATGAAAAAGTATGAAATTTTAGGAGGAAATCTTCCGGTTGTAGTGTGCGAGCTGGGAGCCGGAGAATGTATGATCACAGAAAGCGGGAGTATGAGTTGGATGAGTCCCAACATGAAAATGGAAACCACGTCGGGAGGCGGGATGAAAAAAATGATGGGAAGATTTCTGTCGGGGGAAGCCATCTTCCAGAATCGGTTTACGGCGGAAGGGGGAGACGGAATGATTGCATTTGCCTCCAGCTTTCCGGGAGCCATCAAGGCGTTGGACATCCGGATGGGAAGGTCCATGATCGTGCAGAAAAGTGCATTTCTGGCATCGGAAGCGGGAGTGGAGCTATCCATGCATTTTCAGAAAAAGCTGGGCAAGGGATTGTTCGGAGGAGAAGGTTTTGTCATGCAGAAACTGACCGGAAACGGAACAGCCTTTGTGGAAATTGACGGGCATGCAGTGGAATATGAACTAAAAGCAGGGCAGGAGATCGTGGTCAGCACAGGCTATCTGGCAGCCATGGAGGATACCTGCACGATGGATGTGGTTGCGGTAAAAGGAGCAAAAAATATGCTGCTGGGCGGAGAAGGAGTCTTTAATACGGTAGTAAAAGGACCTGGAAAGGTCATCCTGCAAACCATGCCTATCAGCAACGTGGCAGAGCTTTTGACTCCATATTTTTCCGGTGGAAAATAGGCAGAGCGCAGAAGCTGGGTAGAAGCTGAAAAAAAGAAAGGGAGTGCGTATATGAAAAAGAAGGTTAGTATGATATTGGTGATAGCGATGGTGATCAGCATGGCAGGGCTAACTGCCTGCGGAGGAGGAAAACAGGGGAAAAAGAGTCCTTATGAAGGGAAATGGGTAGCGATCCTGGGAGAAATGATAGGCGTGCAGGTGTCAGTAGAAGAATCTTTCGGCGGCAAATTTGAGTTTGTGGCAAAAAGCGGTGGGAAAGCAGATGTGACCATCGGAAAAGACAAGGGAAAAGGGAAGTGGTCGGTAGACGGGGATAAGTTTACCCTGACCATTGAGGGAGAAAAGATGGAAGGAACCTTGGGGAAAGACAGTATCACCTTTGAGAATATGATGGGGATGGGAGTCAAGGTCATTTTTGCCAAGGACGGAACGGATGCCATGGATCCCTCTCTGTACATGGGCGAGGAAGAAAAAGCCATGCTGGGCGAGTGGATGTCAGACAGCGTGGAGGAGATATTGGGAGACGGTCCCCAGACCACCATGGAAGGTGTGGAGAACATCAACGACGGGCTGCGACTGAATTTTAAGAAAGATCACCAGGTATCTGTGATCTATAAAGGACAGGAGATAGGAGATTTCAAATGGTCCGTTGCGCTGGGCTACTGTACCATTGAGACAGAGGAACCGGCCATTTATGTGACGATCCTGGAAGATCAGACATTGGAAGTTTCCTACAGTAATGCAGATGATTATTACACCTTCCACTGCATTAAGAGCTCTTAATACGCGCCCAGCAGGGAAAATAGAAGTAGAAAAACGAGGAGGGATTTTATGAAACAGATCAAACGGTGTCTGTGGTGGGCTGTCCTGATCCTGTGTCTGATCCTGCCGGTAGCATGCAGTCAGAAAAAGGAAACGGAACAGAAGGATTCGGCAAAGCAGACAAAAAAAGAATGGAAAGACAGAGAAAAAGTAGAGGCAGGAGTTTTTACCGTGTATTATCCAAAAGGATGGAAGTACGATAAAGAGGAACTGAAAAAGGAGAAAGGGTATGGAAATCTCCTGCTATATGATGGCAGCACCCGGGAGGAGTCCGATGTGCGCATCCGCATTACAGGAGAAAAGGAAGAAGCGATCACCTTTCGGAAAAAACTTGCGGAATGGAAAGTAGATCTAAGGGAGTATGCCGATGGAAAGGTAAAAGGGATTTCGTCAGGAAATGCAGAATTTGCAAGGGCGTCCTCGGAGCAGAACGACACAGACGTCTATTTGTATCGACATGAAAAGACGGGAGTTTCCTACCGGATCGAGGTGTCCGGAGATAAGGAAAACAAAAAGGTCAAGAAACTGATAGAAGGAATCGTGATTAGCGACAAGGGAGAGAAAAACAAAGAAGCGCCGTGGCCCTGGGACGGGAAAGCCTTCCAGCCAAAGTTGTCTGAGCAGATGGTGGGAAGCTATACCATTCAGCCGGAATACATTCCGTTTGACGGAAAAGAGGGAACACAGGAGATCATGAAGCATAAATTTGTGCATCAGAACGGAAAATTGTTCCATCTGCTTGGAAACAAGCTGACTACCTACGAATATAAAGAAAAGGGACTGGTAAAGGAAGATTCCCTGGAGCTGGAAACAGACTATGAATATCTGTCCACAGATAACAGTGGAATGCTGTATGTGGCGCAGGGTGTGTTCGAGGTGATTGGCATAAAAGACGGAAAGCAGGCAATGCAGACGACCATCAAGGGGGATCTTAATATGCATCCTTCCGGAGAATGGGGGATCAGCTTCTGGGTCAACAGCGACCCCATGAAGGTCACCAATAAGAGCGGGGTACTGACAGCAGAACCATGGATCTTAAGCGGATTGAATGATGATGCCAACAGGCAGGGACCGTTCCAGATGCTGGACGATGTGCAGATTACAGAAAATTATATTATGGTAGCAGGAAAGAAGAAAGCGGCAGACAGTGATGAGACGGAAACCAAGATCATCGTATACGATTATGAAGGCAATCAGGTAGTGGAGTTGGGAGGAGAGCAGAGCAGCGATCCGGATAGGCTGGGATACATTACCGGCATGGCAGAGACAGAAAATGGATTTGTGGCAACCGACGGAAATATGAGAAGGATCCATTTCTGGGCGAAGGACGGGACGTCGGTAGGCTCCATCGAAACGTCAAAAATCTTCGGAACCAGTTATCCGTGGCTGGAAGATATGCAGAAACTGGAGGATGGATCTTTGCTGCTTCTGGTAACACAGGAAAGAGAGGATGGGTCAGCAAATGAACTGATGCTGTTCCGGCTGACCGGGTTCTAGGACGGTTCGGAAAAAGAAGCCGGCGGTAAACAGCGGATAACAAGCGAAAGCCAGAGAAAGGACGGCTGACGGCAAGTGACTGTGAAGACGTAAAAATATCGCTGTAAAAACGTGCTCACAGAGACAAGAGGTAGGAAACAGGGTATTTTGTGAAAGCGGTATGGGATCCGGGGAGATTTCCGGGGACAGGGAGAACCGACAGAAAGAAAATCCCCTGTTTCTTTTTGTGCCTTCGTGCAGAAGTGGCAGGACAAAGCGTAAGTATCTGTGAGAGGTAGGCCGTCATGGCGAATCCCGAAAGGTATCGTTTGCGATCTCAGAACCGGGCATCATGGTAGGGAAAGGAGGCTGTCATGGCGAAGCTCGAAAGATATCGTTTACGATCCGGCAGACAGAAAAACTCATAATATATTAAGAATTTTACCCGGAGACTCTTAAAAATTGGCTGATATTCTTGTATAGTATGGAGGGGGTGAAGACGATGGAAAGAATTTTAGTATGTGACGATGATAAAGAAATTGTGGAAGCCATCGATATCTATCTGGAGCAGGAAGGCTTTCAGGTGATCAAGGCATATGATGGAGAGGAAGCGGTAAAAATCCTGAAGAAAGAACAGGTGTCTCTTCTGATCATAGATATTATGATGCCAAGGCTGGACGGAATCCGGGCCACCCTGAAGATCCGGGAGGAAAATAATATTCCGATTATTATCCTGTCTGCAAAATCAGAAGATGCCGATAAGATCCTGGGACTAAATGTGGGGGCGGATGATTACGTGACAAAGCCCTTTAACCCGCTGGAGCTGGTAGCCAGAGTCAAGTCGCAGCTGCGGCGCTACACAAAGCTGGGAAGCACCCTGTCAGAGACGGGGCCGGAGGTGTATACGACGGGCGGACTGTCTATCAACGATGCGCTAAAGGAGGTTACGGTAGAGGGAGAGCCGGTCAAGCTGACTCCACTGGAATATAATATCTTGCTGCTTCTGGTAAAAAATCAGGGCAGGGTTTTCTCCATTGACCAGATTTATGAAAATATATGGAACGAGGAGGCGATCGGCGTGGACAATACGGTAGCGGTCCACATTCGCCATATTCGGGAAAAGATAGAAATCAATCCCAAGGAGCCCAGATACCTGAAAGTGGTTTGGGGAGTAGGCTACAAGATTGAAAAGTATTCATAGAAAGCGGGGAGCTACATGAAAAAGAAATGGTATTGCAGCGGGATCACAAAAGGCCTTTTGATCCTGACTGCGCATGCGCTGGCGGTGATTTTGGCCCTGGATCTGTTTTTGCTGGCATCCTATCCGGAGCTGTTTCGGGAATGGCTGACGGGCAGGCCGGCAAAAACCTACGAAAACAGCGTGAGTTTTGGAGATACGGTGGAGCAGTCTGCCAGAGAGATTCTGGACGGCGTGGCGATGCAGGAGAAATTTGGCGGAGAAAACGTCAAAGAATCCACGGATGTGATCGATGTGAAGGCCTATGTGGAGGAGGGAGTGCCAAAGCCGGAGGAATCCAGCGGGCTGGAATACCGCCTGAGTGATCTTTACCAGTGGGGAGACCAGTGGGAGAAGGAAGGGGAGGACAGTCTGGATCCCGGAGCAGCTCCGCCGCCTATCGTGGTATGTCAGAAACAAGGAGGCGGGTATCGGTACTTCTGGTACGAGAACTTTGCAGAGGAGATCAAGTCCGGGAATCTCCAGTTTGTGGAAGCGAAGGAGATGGGAGGAGATGACTTTGTAGATCAGGTCCTGGCGGATCTGAAACGGGGAAATGTGCAGAAAGACAACGAAATGACAACTTCCGTGATCCAGGACAAAGAAGGCAAGGTGGTCTATACCAATTTCTGGAGCTATGACGGACTATGGATCCGGGAGAAGTATCCGCCGCAGGGAAAAGCAGATATTTTGGAGATCGCCAATGAAAACCCGGATTGGAACGGAAAACTGGAGACGGCCTACCAGTTGGTCCGCAGTGCTGCCTACCAGGTGAAGATGGAGGCGGATTCTGCAGCGGTACTGGAAGAAAGCTACCGGGAAGGGGATACCAATCTGGCGTATCTGTATTGTAATTTTACTGCAGGTACGGTCAAAACAAACCGGACAGGCTTTGAAAACGCTGACAACTGGAAAGAAAGTCTGAAACAGATTCGGAAGATGGGACGGTTTGTGATCGTAACCGACCGGCTGGAAGAATTTGAAACCAATATCAAACGGACGCAGGCATCCGGGTGGAGAGCCATGCTGACGGGACTTAGCGGCAAGACCGGAAATGACCTGCTGGCTATCGGAGTGGACACCCACTATCCGATCCAGGACAAATTTTACCAGGAAAGCCGTCTGTTTGGAAAATACGGACATCTGGGAAATACATTACTGCTCTCGGGCTGCATCGCTTCCGCCCTCTTTTTAGGCATCCTGATCTGGCTGACGACGGTGGCCGGAAGAAAGCCGGAGGATGACGATCTGCACTATATTTTTCTGGATCGCCTTCCGATAGAGATTCTATTGGCCGGATTTTTTCTGGGAACGCTTTTGATCACCGCGCCGGTATTGGAAATGGGAGGAATCAGTGGCTCTTATTATCCGGAGCAGGGAGAAAGCATTTCTCAAATCTATTACAGCCTGATTCCGGAAATGATGATCATGGCAGTGGGAGCGGTGACTCTTTGCGGATGGTTCTTTGTGACCTACCTGAGTATCGTCAGGAAGATCAAGGGAAAACAGGTGTGGAGGAACAGCGCGACCGGAAGACTTTGCCGGTTTGCGGGGACTCTGTTTAGAAATCTGAATCAGGTATGGAAGACGATCCTGCTGTTTCTGGGATTCATACTGATGCACTGGATCATCATTGCCGGAGGAATTTACCAGGGAACCCTGGTGCTGCTGATCATGGAAGGGGCTGTGTTTGTCTATCTGATCAGAAGAGAGCTGAGCCGGAAAAAGATCCAGAAGGGGATCCAGGAAATCGCAGAAGGAAAAGTAAGCTACAAGGTTCCGCTGGAGGGACTGAAAGGAGATATGCTAAGGACAGCAGAGCAGGTCAATGCCATCGGGAACGGGTTTGATATGGCGCTGGAGGAAAACCTAAAAAGCGAGAGGATGAAGACAGAGCTGATCACGAATGTTTCCCACGATATTAAGACGCCGTTGACTTCCATCATCAATTATGCGGGGCTTTTGAAGAAAGAGAAATTTGAAGATCCCAAGATACAAAAATACCTGGACATCATCGAAGAAAAGTCGCAGAGACTGAAGACCATTACGGAGGATGTGGTAGAAGCATCCAAGGCCAGCTCGGGGAATATCACGCTGGAGTGTATGAATATCAATCTGGTGGAAATGATCCAGCAGGTAAGCGGAGAATTTGAAGAACGCTTCCAGGAGAGGCGGATGGAAGAGGTATTGTGCCTCCCGGAGAAGGAAACGGTGGTGTATGTAGACGGACGAAGGATGTGGCGGGTGCTGGAAAATATTTACAGCAATGTGACCAAATATGGGATGGAAGGGACAAGGGTCTACACGGACCTGAAGATCCAGGGCGGAAACCAGGCGGTGTTCTGTCTGAAGAATGTGTCCCGAAATCCTCTGAACATTCCGGCAGAGGAGCTGACGGAGCGGTTTATCCGGGGAGATATCTCCCGAAGTACGGAAGGAAGCGGACTGGGACTTTCTATTGCCAAATCGCTGACAGAATTGCAGGGAGGAACCTTCGATGTGTATGTGGACGGAGATTTGTTCAAGGTGACCATACGTTTCCCTCTTCAGGCCAGGAGAATGCCCTGCCGGGAGGAAGAAAGCCCTTCTCCTGAAAAAGAAGCAGGGAAAGCATAACGCAGGGAAACGAGAAGGAAAGGAAACAGAAAAATGCGGGTGTTTGTGACGATACAGGGCACAAATGCCCGCTTGCGTTTCAGGGGAAAAAACAGTACAATGAATCTGCTATGGAGAGATTAAAAAAAGTATTGGAAGAACAACTGAATATGGATTTTGCAGGGGCAGTGATCAGCGGTCCCAGAAAAAAAGGCGGGATAGAAAAGCAAAGGATCAGACCCTTGATGAAAAAGGGAGAACTATGCTTTCAGATAGAAACCTTCCGAAATCATCAGGCATTTCACCAGAATCTTTCAAAGGAAGAGACCATTCTGGCGATCCTGGAGGGGATGCGGGAGATGAAACAGCTACAGATAGAGACCAGACAGTGGAGAATCACCGTCCTGGCAGGGAAAAAGGGAACGCTTACCATCAAAAAGAAGGCGGTATAGAGCAAAACAGAAATTACCAGGGAACATAACCGGAAGAAACGGTATATCCTGGAAGAAGGAGATGCAGTTCCGTTTCTTTTAGACTTGGGAGTGCTGACAAAAGAAGGCAGGATCGTTCGCTCCCGCATGGATAAGTTCCGCCAGATCAACCGGTATCTGGAGTTTGTGGAGGATGTTTTGCCGGCGCTGGATAAGGAAAGGGAAGTGACGATCCTGGATTTTGGATGCGGGAAATCGTATCTGAGCTTTGCCATGTATTACTATCTGCGGGAAAAGATGGGATATGATGTGAGGATCATCGGATTGGATCTGAAAAAAGAGGTGATAGACCACTGCAACCGTCTGGCGGAAGCGTATGGATATGAGAAGTTGCAGTTTCAGCACGGAAATATCGCAGATTATACCGGGGAGAGGAAGATCGATATGGTGGTCAGCCTGCACGCCTGTGATACGGCGACGGACTTTGCGCTGCAGAAGGCGGTGGAATGGGAAGCGGATGTGATCCTGGCAGTTCCCTGCTGTCAGCATGAATTAAACGGACAGATCCGGAATGAGACGCTGGCACCTGTATTAAAATATGGACTGATCAAAGAACGGATCGCGGCGCTTGTGACGGATGCACTGCGGGCAGAGCATCTGGAGGCCTGCGGCTACGAGGCTCAGATCCTGGAGTTTATCGAAATGGAGCACACGCCCAAAAATATTCTGATCCGGGCCGTTCGGACGGGGCATATCAAAAAGGATCAAAAAGCTCTGGAAAACTGTGAAGCGGCTCTTCATGTGACCCCTTCCATTGCAGGGCTTCTGAAAGAAAGGCAGAGAATGCTATGAGCAGAAAAAAACGACTGACCCATGGAGCGATACTTGCAGGAGTATTTATCCTGGCGGTTCTTGTGTTTGAATATTTTACCAATAAGGGAAACGACAACATGACGGCGGATATGGGGGCGGCCACATACCCGCAGGTTACGTTTTCCTACAACGGCTATGGGCTGAATACGTTGCCCGGCTATGCTTCAAAGAGAGATCTGACGGCGATCCGGGAGACGGTGACGCCTGTCAAAGATGGAAAGCTGGACGTTCGGATAGAGCCTTACGAGGCAAAGATCCAGCGCGTCAGTTACACCGTGTATTCTCTGGATGGAAAAGAAAAACGCCAGAAAGGATCCATAGAATCCCCCGGGGTCAAATTTCAGGTCAAACTGGAGGAAGAATGGAAGGAACAGGATGGCTGGCTGGAAATGGTCTTCCATGTAAAGGGAGATAAAGACGTGTTTTATTATACACGACTGACGCCGGAGGCGGGGAAATCGGTGAGTGAAAGCCTGGATTACATCCGGGATTTTCATGAGAATGCACTGGAAAAGGGAGAGGACCAGGGGATCGGAACGGCGATAGAGCCTTCGGAGGATGCGGACAACACCACCTTCCAAAAGGTCACCATCGAATCCGACTTTGACCATGTGACATGGGGAGGCTTAAAGCCTCAGGTGGAGCAGGGAGAACGCTGGAACGTAAAAGAGATCACTTCCTCCTATGTGGCGGTGCAGCTGGAATACCGTGTAAGGTGTAAGGGAGAAGAAAATGAAACCGACCTGTATCAGGTGACAGAATTTTTCAAGGTCAGACACGCAGCAGGAACGTCGGACACATACCTTTTGGATTATGACAGAGAAATGGAACAGGTATTTGACGCGACCCGTCATGTGCTAAATGAGAAGGGAATCCAGCTGGGGATCACCTCTGACGATATTTCCTATGGTGTCAACCAGGATGGCTCCATCGTGTCCTTTGTGGAAGCAAATGAGCTTTGGAATTACAATAAAAATACAGATGAGCTGGCACTGGTGTTCAGCTTTTCTTCGGCGGAGAGCAAGGATATCCGGAATCTGACGCCCCATCACAGCGTGCAGATCCTGGATGTGGAAGAGGATGGAGATACCGTTTTTTCCGTTTCCGGATATATGAACCGGGGAGAGCACGAAGGAGAGACCGGACTTGCCGTATATGTGTACGATATCCGAAAAAACTCGGTGGAGGAGCAGGCGTTTTTGTCCACTGATACATCGGGGGAGGCAGCGGAATATGAGCTGTCAGATGTCTTTTATTACAACCGGAGCAAAAAGCTTCTGTATGTGATCTCTGACGGAACCCTGTATCAGTTCAACCTGAAGACAGGGGGAGAAAAGGCTCTGGCGGAAGGACTGAAGGAAGGGGAATGGGTTCTGTCCCGGGAAGCCGGCATGGCGGCCTACCGTTCCCTGGAAAAAGGAGAAGCTCTGATGATCGTGCGGGATCTGAAAGAGAACCGCTTCTGGACCATAGAAGATCCAAAGGGAGAGATCCGATATCCGCTGGGATTTGTCCAAAGAGACTTTGTCTGTGGAGTGGCAAAGGAGGAGGAAAAGGGAATGCTTCTTTCCGGAGAAGAGATCCTTCCCATGTATAAGCTGGAGATCCAGAACGAAAAAGAAGAATTGAAAAAAACGTACCAGCAGGAAGGGACGTATGTGCGAAAAGCCGTCTTTTCCGAGAATATGATCACACTGGAGCGGGTAAAAAACAGCGGAAGTTATTATGTGGCGGACAGCTCGGACTATATCACCAATAATGCGGAAAAGAAGGAGAGCAATATTCAACTGACCAGCTATCAGACGGAACTGAAAGAAACGCAGTGGCGGTTGACGTATGAGAATGGAATTTCCGATAAGGATCCTAAATTCCTCAATCCCAAACAGGTTCTGTATGAAAACCCGGTGGTAATGGAGGTAGGAAAGCAGACAGAAGCATCGAAAAAAGAGGAGGCAACAACGGCTGATCGGTATTTTGTATACGGAAAGGGAAAACTGCAGGGCATCTTTGAGCAGGCAGGAGAGGCGGTTTTGGCAGCGGAAAAAGAAAAAGGCCTGGCAATAGATTCCTACCAGCAGATCCTGTGGGCGGACGGCAGCTATGAAGCCGGATATCAGGTGTTTGGAAGGGAAGCGGACGAGGCTGCCCTGGTGGAAAAACTGCAGGAAGGAGAGCTTCCACTGCAGGCGGCAAAGGCTTTAAAGGGAGGAAGAGAGATGGATCTTTCCGGATGCAGCCTGGAACAGTTACTGTACCTGATGGGGCAGAATCGCCTGGTCCTGGCGGTCCTGGGAGAGAAGGAAACCATCCTGATGACCGGCTACGGCGGCGGGCAGATTTTCTATACCGATGGGAAAACAGGGGAAGAAAAAACCATGACGTTTGAAGACTTTCGTCAGTCTGCAAACGCCATGGGAAATGTCAGTATCGGGCTTTGATCTTCCAAATCAGAAGAGCAAAGAGGGCTGCCGGCATACTATCCGGTAAGATTCCCAAAGATTGTGGATTGATGGCGGTGGAGTACAAAATACAGCGCCATTCCCAGGATTCCGCAGGAGATCAGTTCTCCGATCCCTACCGTCAGCATCATAAGAGGAATGGGAAGCAGGATTCCGTATCCAAACCGCAGGATAAAAGGAACCACAAGCGTGTTGACCAGAACAGGGGGAGCCGGTGCCAGAAAGGGAGATCTGCTTCGTAGCAGATAGGTCAGAAAGGCAGCCGCCAGGGTGGCAAGGCTGCCAAACAGGATATCCGGCAAAGCGGCTCCGCCAAGGATGTTTCCGATGAGACATCCCACAAACAGGCCGGGAATGGCGGCGGGCGTGAAGGCAGGCAGGATGGTCAGAGCCTCTGCCAGCCGAACCTGGATCTCCTTAAAAGAAAAAGGAGCAAACACAAGGGTCAGCACCACATAGAGGGCTGCGATCATAGCAGCCTGCGTCAGAAAGATTACATTTTTTTGTTTCATAGCAATTCTCCTTTAGTTTTGTTTTACGAGTGGAAGGTCGCGAACACTCGATTCATTTTACGACGGAAATCGTCGAAAAGCCCTTAAGACCTTGTTTTTGGGGCTTTTAGTAGCGATTGGAAGTATAGCATGATAGCGGTGGAAAATCAAGGTGTGGCAATGCTGTTCTGTGCACAAGACAGAAACAAGTCGGAAATGTTTTAAAATGAAGGGGAGGTATCCTGGTTATTATCGATGGAATACTATCCTGCAAGGACAGTGACGGGAGACGTGCAGGGTCATATCTGCCAGAAAAATTTCAGACTTCCCGAAAAAATGGTGACAGGAATCGTTATCAGTGATAGAATACAGAGGACCAGAAAGTTTAGAATAGAAAGTTGATAGAAAAGCAGGCAAAACAGCTTGACAGGGCGTGCGTACCATGAAACAATTTTTAGATAGACAGACAGAATTAGGATAGAGAACCCTATGATAGAAGACGAAAATGCGTAGCCGGAGGGGGTGCGTTATTTTCGTTTTTTTAATACAAGGTTTGAGGCTTTTTTATACGGCTTATACAAAGCTTGAAAGGATTGAGAGAGGAGATGCATCATGAAAGGCAACAGGAAAAAAATTGCGGCAGGCATATTGGCGGTGGCAATGCTGATGACCAGTGTCCTGCCTGGTATCGATCTGGTTTATGCAGAGGATCATCCGGCTTCGGCAACGGGAGCATCGGTGGAAGAAAGCCAGATCGGTGAAGCGACAGAAACAGAAAGCCTGGCAGGAGGCTCCGGTGGTCTGACGGAAAACAGTATGAAAGCACCGGAAGCGGCTGTTGAGAGAGGTGCGGCAGAAGCGACCGGTCTGCGAGAGGAGGATACGGAAAAGATCGACCTGAAAATTGCGAGACTGACGGAAAATGGCCTGCAAGACCTGCCGGAAGTCTGGTATACCCAGCAGCAGGTAGACAGTGTGGTGGACTTGGATGTTTCCGGGAATACGTACAGCGTGGACGCACCGTATCTTCTGATCCGGGTGCCAAAAACCGATAAGATCACAGATCTGCGTTTTGTGGATTCCCAGGCGGGAACAACCGAAAGATACGAGGATGGAGAATACAACTACGTAAAATACACCTATCCCAGAATCACGGGAGGAACACATTACAGCTATCAATACTTCTTTAAATTTGACGGAAATCATGCGAGAAATGACGACAGTATCGAAGTGAAGGCCGGGTTGTATCAAAGCGACGGTACGCCCATTAAGGAAACGACACATAAATATGTGGCGAAGACGATAGGGTTTGCTCTGTGGTCGGTGCATGGCGCTTCGGGACTGATGAACTCTGAAAAGAAAGCAACAGAGAATGGACATCGCTATGTCGTGACCGGCTATGTAGAACAGCTGGGCGATGCCAAAACTGCTCCGAACACTATTCCGAAAACCAATGTTTTTTCGGCGATCTATCCGGATAAGATAGAGGGGGTCAATGAAAGTGTCGGAATGGAGATCCCAAAGAACATCAAAGTCGTTTACACGTTTCCGGAGGACGAGCCGGGCATGCGGGCAGACTCCGTTGGTGTTCACGGAGCGGGAAAGCACACGAAGAATATCCATGACAATAAGGTGGAGATTCTCCTGGAAAATGTAAATTTTAATAAGATCGGAAGTCCGGCAGACTGGACCAATGGCCGCCAGGCTGTCGGTGCGAATATCCGTCTGGCGCCGGGAGCGGTATCTGTCAATAAGGATATTCCCATTACGATCGACTACTATAAGAACGTAGACGAAAACGGAAACGGTGGAGAATATGTTGGCAGGAGAATAGAAACCTTTTATTTTAAGCCGGTCCCCTATTCCCAAAATGGCAGATTTAGTTATAGTAAGCACAGTCATGCGGATTATCATATCGGCGAAGAGTTTGTATATATTTACAGCCCGGAATACCACTATCTTGACGGGAAGATTTATAAAGGCGCCTACAGGATGAATGAAAGAGGGATCCCTCTTCGTATCAGGGCGGTGAATGTCAATAATGGCTCCAGTTATGAAAACAGATATTCCGGAGGAGAAACCACAGAGGTAAAAGCAGTCTACAGCAGGCTGGATTCGGCCGGCGTTTACTTTAAAAGCACAACGATCACAACATATGCAACAGACGAGCAAAATCCCTATAATGCGGAACACAGTCAGGCTGTAATCGATGCCATCAATAACGGAAACACCAAGCTGTACGGGATCGATAAAGCGGGTGCCGAGCATCTGATTCAGGAGCATGTCAAGTATAATACGCCTGTTTTGATCGAGGACAAGCACAGGAACTACGAAGAAATTGTCGTCAAATTTGAAAAACCGATCGTACTGGATAACGCGGGGATCCAGTTACATGAAAGAGTGTGGCTGTCAGAGGAAGAGCTGAAGAAGCTGGACGCCCTGGCAGATGGCTCCATTACTTACAACAGCTCTACGAGTGTACTCTACTATGACACAGCAAAAAAAGAATACGTCAAAGGAGCTTATCTGGGACAGAAGGGAACAGCGAGCATTCCGACGTATTTTCTGGTATCCCCCTTGCATCCGGTTGTCAACGAGTTTGCCGATGAGCCGCGTGTCGTAGAATATGCCAACGATGCCACCTTTCAATATCTGGTGGGTCCGGCATTGCCGAGAATCAATCATGATTCTGCTACATATGGGGATCTGGAAAAAATTCCCAATGTCCGCACGATCACCCTTTTGCCTCCCGGGTTTGAGTACACAGGCAAGTTTGAGAAAAGGCTGTATGACTCACAGTGGAGGACCAACCCTATTGAACCGAAAGTTACCGAAGTAAAGAACTTTCAGGGGACAGGGAAAACCGCCGTCATAGTAGAGTATGGCGGGGTGACGCCGGCTTCTTACTATCCCCTTTATTTGGAACTGAGGGCTACGAAGTATGCGGCACGGGGAGAAAATAAATTTACCAACTATCTGACGTATGATGAAAACGATTATATCCGTCCGTATGGAACCGGAAATAACCGGGAAAATGATTATGTGGATGCGCTGGATCTGGATCAGGATGGGGATACTTCGGAGATCTTTATGAAAAAGGACACGACGGTAACCTTTGTTCCGCCGCTGGAACTGCTCCTGAACAATACTGTCCGTCACGACGGCGAATATGCGACCGGTACGACAGGCGATCTGGGGTATGCCATTCAGTACAAGATAAATCTTTTTAACAATTCCATTAAGGATGTGGAAAAGCTGTCGATCCTGGATGTGTTGCCTGCAGTGGGGGATCACAGCATCAGTCCCAATGAGCAGAATGCTTACGTAGAGAGAAAGTCTACCTACGCAACGCCCCTCACCGGCTCGCTGGAAGAAGCAAACCCGGATATTCTGGAAAAAGTAGAGTTTTTCTATCAGTTGTCCGATCAGGGAGCGGATCTGGGAAGTGTGCGTGACGGCGTCTGGGTAACCAGAGATCAGGTAACGGACTTCACAAAAGTAAAATCTGTCAAGATCTCATTGAAAGAGGGACAGGTGTTAAAGCCCAAGGAAGAATTGAATATTGTGATTCCGGCTCGGATTCCGGGAGACAAAGAGCTTGATGAGACGACTTCCTTGGCAGTAAATTCCTCTGCCTTCAGTACAAATGGGAAGAATTATACAGAAGGAAATAAGGTGTCGGTAGATTTCCTGACGTATCTGGTAAAGGGAATCGCCTATTTGGATCTGAACAAGAACGGACAATATGACGACAAAGATATCCTGGCTTCCAATGTTGGCGTGAGAATCGTAAATCCGGATGGTACGGCGGCCACAGACTTTAACGGAAAAGAGATCAAAGGGAAAACCGATGATAAGGGGGCCTACTCCTTCCCTGTATATAAGAGAGGAAACTATCTGGTGGCTTTTGATAAGCAGGCAAGTCAGGCGTTCCAGGGAAAAACATCCGGCGGAGAAGAAGTAGCCAATTCGATTTTGGAGACCTCTATCACAGAAAACACAGCGCAGACCAGAGAATATACATTGTCGCCGACGCACCGCCAGCAGATCATGAACGTCGCCTTGCTTCCGGAATATGGCAGCGTTCACATCATAAAAACATCGGCAGACGAGAAAAATGAGGACGGATCACCTAAGCGGATCGCGGATACGGTTTTCAGTATCCGCACGCAGGATGGGAAGGAAGTGGTAAATTACAAAGGGGAGAAGATCGCGAATGTAATGACGGACGAAAAGGGAGAGGCGCAATTTGAGCTGGTTCCGCATGGAACCTATGTGGTCCGTGAAGTAAGCACGCAGGCGCCCTATGTAGTGTCCACAAAAGAGTATCCGGTAACGCTGTCCGGGACAGAGAAGGAAGCGGAGCTTACTATAAGCAACCAGCGGAAAAAGGGAACGATCTCTGTTCACAAAACAGACAACACGACACGAAAAAAGGCTCTTGCGGGAGTGGAATTTACGTTGTCAAAGGACGGCAAAGTCGTGGAGAAAAAACTGACAGATCAGAATGGGGACGTTGTGTTTTCAGATGTGGCCTACGGAGACTATGTATTAAAGGAAAGCAAAGGCCTTGCAGGCTACACCGCTTCAGAAAAAGAGATCCCCATTGCGGTAAGGGAACAGGGAAAGACGTATTCGTATCATATCGTCAATGACCTGATGAACCCGGAGATCTCCCTGTCAGGAGAGAAAGTATGGAACGACGGAGAGGATCAGGATGGGAAGCGGCCGGATGAAGTAGTGGTAATTCTGGTACGAAACGGTCGGGAGACCCAGATGACCACAAAAGCAACGAAAGAAGGAAATTGGAAATATTCCTTCACACATCTGCCCACCTTTGACGAAAAGGGGGATAAAATCGTATATTCTGTAACGGAAAAAGAAGTACCCGGCTATGAAGCCGACATTGAGGGCACTACGATCACAAATACATATACCCCGGAACACATAGATATACCGGTGGAAAAAGTGTGGGTGGATAACGAGGATGCAAAAGGGCTTCGACCAGAGAGCGTCCGGATAGAACTTTATGCAGATGAGGAGAAAGCGGCAGAGTATGAGCTGACGGCGAAGGACGGCTGGAAGCATACATTCAAAGATCTGCCCAAATATAAGAAGGGCAAAGAGATCCAGTATACGGTAAAAGAACTGGAAGAAACAGGGTATTCGGCGTCTTATTCCGGAGAGGCAGAAACGCTCCTGACCATTACCAATACCATCAAGGGAAAAGTATCCGTTCCCGTGACCAAAAAGTGGATTGGGAAACCGGCAGATTCTGCAGTCATCTATTTGCTTGCAGATGGGAAAAAGATAGAAAAGGCTGTCCTGACAAAAGAAAAGAACTGGCAGCATACCTTTGCAGGGTTGGAACAGTATCAGGACGGAAAAGAAATCAAGTATACCATTGAGGAAGAGAAGATTGCCGGGTATACGTCCGAAATCTCAGGAGACGCTACAAACTTCCTGGTAACAAACACCTATAAAGATGTGAAGAAATCGGGAGCATCACCAAAAACCGGAGAAACCAGTCCGGTTGTACTATACAGTCTTTTGACAGTCGCTTCCATGATCCTGGCCGGTAGGGCTTTCAAAAGAAAGCGTGTAAAGTAAAGCTGTAGAAAAAAGAAATAGCGCAGGCCGTTACCCGGCGCTGCATCGTTGAAGCAAACAGGCTGACGCTTCCCTTTCCGGGATCGGCAGCCTGTTGCAGTATGCGCCCGTCTGCGTGCGTTTCCATCGCAAAAGCGTGTTGGCGCAGGCAGCCAGGGGAATGATCTTTCGCAAATGTATTTCCGGTAAGAAGTTGTTGCGCTATGTGTGGCTGCGCCCTCTGGGATGTGCATGCTGGAAGAGAGGGGGTTCGGGCATAAGGAAGGGTACTTCTTTTTCGTTGGTAGGTTCTTTTCCAGGACCGTTTACAGAAAGCAGAAAAAGAGATATAATGAAACAATATGAAGAAAAGTATAGCAGGATAAAGGAGCAGTTAGATGGATTTTGTAAAGATCAAGGAATTATACAGAGAGCAGGAGAAGTTTTTGGGGCAAAAGATTACGGTAGGAGGCTGGGTCAGAAGTGTCAGAGGCTCCAAGGCTTTTGGTTTTATTGTATTAAATGACGGAACATTTTTTGAGCCGTTGCAGATCGTATACCACGATACGCTGGACAATTTTGGAGAAGTATCCAAATTGAACGTAGGGGCGGCAGTTGTCATAACAGGAACCCTGGTGGCGACGCCGGAGGCAAAGCAGCCGTTTGAGATACAGGCGGATAGGGTGGAGATCGAGGGAGCGTCGGCTCCGGATTATCCGCTGCAAAAGAAGCGCCATACCTTTGAATATTTGAGGACCATCGCCCATTTAAGACCCAGGACCAATACCTTCCAGGCAGTCTTTCGGATCCGTTCTCTGACGGCGTATGCCATTCATAAGTTTTTCCAGGAAAGAGGCTTTGTGTATGTACATACCCCGCTGATCACAGGAAGCGACGCAGAGGGAGCAGGAGAAATGTTCCGGGTGACGACGCTGGACATGGAGAATCTGCCGCGGACCGAAGAAGGCAGCGTGGATTTTCATGAGGATTTCTTTGGAAAAGAGACCAATCTGACCGTCAGCGGTCAGTTAAACGGAGAGGCCTATGCACAGGCTTTCCGGGATATTTATACCTTTGGGCCTACTTTCCGCGCGGAGAATTCCAACACCACACGCCACGCGGCAGAGTTCTGGATGATCGAGCCGGAGATGGCCTTTGCAGATCTGGAAGAAAATATGAACGTAGCGGAGGCAATGCTGAAGTATGTGATCGGATACGTACTGGAAGAGGCGCCGGAAGAGATGAATTTCTTCAACACCTTCGTAGACAAGGGACTTCTGGATCGGCTGAACCATGTCAGAAATTCGGAGTTTGTAAGAATCACCTATACAGAAGCCGTAGAGCTTCTGGAAAAGAATAACCAGAATTTTGAATATCCGGTGAGCTGGGGATCAGATCTTCAGACGGAGCATGAAAGATATCTGACCGAAGAAATTTTCAAAAAACCGGTATTTGTAACCAACTATCCCAAAGAGATCAAGTCCTTCTACATGAAGCAGAATCCGGACGGAAAGACGGTAGCGGCGGTAGACTGCCTGGTGCCGGGAATCGGAGAGATCATCGGAGGAAGCCAGAGGGAGGATGACTATGAGAAGCTTCTGGCAAGAATGGACCAGCTGGGACTGAACCGGGCAGACTATGAGTTTTATCTGGATCTCAGAAAATATGGATCCACGAGACATTCCGGATTTGGTCTGGGATTTGAAAGATGCATCATGTATTTGACGGGAATGAGCAATATCAGAGATGTGATCCCGTTCCCAAGAACAGTCAATAACTGTGAACTGTAAATAAACAACGGACAACGGCGCGTGGGACGGGAGAGGTTTTCTCCCGTCCCAACTTCAAAAAGGAGGAAAGCATGAATATTCTGGTAGTGGATGATGAAAAAGAGATTGCCGACGTGGTGGAGCTGTATCTGAAAAATGACCAATATACGGTGTTTAAGTTTTACACCGGGGAAGAGGCATTGGAATGTATCAAAAAGACCAGGATCGACCTGGCGATCCTGGATATCATGCTTCCGGGGATGGACGGTTTTCAGATCTTAAGAGAGATCCGAAAAACCTATACCTTCCCGGTGATCATGCTGACGGCAAAGACGGAATACATTGACAAGATCACCGGACTGACACTGGGGGCAGACGATTATATCCTCAAACCCTTTAACCCGCTGGAGCTGGTGGCAAGAGTGAAGGCGCAGCTTCGACGATACACTCAGTACAATGACGGCGGAAGGGAAGAGGATGAAACGATGGTGGTAGGCGGACTGGTGCTGAACCGGCATTCCCGGGAATGCATCTTCAACGAGAGGCCTCTGACTCTGACGCCGATAGAATTTGATGTGCTGTGGTTCCTCTGCGAAAATAAGGGACGGGTGGTGAGCCCGGCGGAGCTGTTTGAAACCGTCTGGAAGGAAACCTATTACAAAAACAGCAATAACACTGTTATGGTGCACATCCGCCATCTGCGGGAAAAGATGGGAACGTCTTCCGGGAAATCGGAATTTATAAAAACGGTATGGGGGGTTGGCTACAAGGTTGAAGAGTAACTACCAAAAGCTGAAAATCAGTATTTTGATCCAGACACTGCTGGTCACCGGAATGACGCTGGTAGTGGGCGGTTTTTTACTACATTATGTCATTGACGGCGTTTATAATGACAGGTTTGCCAATGGGTTTGTCCGGGTGCTGCAGGCCTTCCGGGTGGAGGAAGAGGAGGCCGTCCGGCTGTACTGGGAGATTGTGGGAAATAATAAACCGCTATTTCTGATCATAGGGTTTCTTCTGTTGTTTGCCGTCTTTTTCTATGTTTCTCTCTCAAAAATGATCCAGTACCTGGATCAGATCGGAGATGGAATTGAAAACATCGCTTCGGAATCTGCTTCCTCCATCCAGCTGATCACCGAGCTGAAGCCCATAGAGATCCGCATGAATGAGATCAAAGCCAGACTTCGCAGGCAGAAGATGGAAGCCATGCAGGAGGAAAAAAAGAAAAACGATCTGGTGCTGTTTCTGGCCCATGATCTGAAAACGCCGCTGACGTCCATTGTGGCATACCTGACGATGCTGGATGAGCATAAAGAGGGAGGACTCAGTGAAGAAGAGCGAGCCAAGTATACGAAGATCGCTCTGGAAAAATCCCTTCGGCTGGGGGATCTGATCAATGGATTTTTTGACATCACCAGGTACAATATGCAGGAGATTGCTTTGGAGAAGGTGGAGATCGATCTGTCCTTTATGCTGGAGCAGCTGGCAGATGAGTTGTATGGAGTCCTTCAGGAAAAACGTTTGACCTGCGAAGTGCTGGTGGAAGAAAATCTGGTGATCCACGGAGACCCGGACAAGCTGGCAAGGGTATTTGACAACCTGTTGAGAAATGCCATCGCCTACTGCTACGAAGAGACCCCCATACGGATCCAGGCGAAGGAAACAAAGGAGGGGGTGGAGATCCGGGTCATCAACCGGGGAGAAAAGATTCCGGGAGATATGATCCAGGTGATCTTTGAGAAATTCTACCGTGTGGACGGATCCAGATCCAGCGGAACCGGCGGGGCCGGACTGGGGCTTGCCATAGCAAAAGAGATCGTAGAGCTGCACGGGGGCCGGATCCTGGCGAAAAGCGACGAGGAATACACCACATTTCTGGTGACGCTGCCGGCAGAGAAAGAAGTAAAAGAAGGAGAAGAAGAGGCGGATGAAGTTCATACACATCGCAGACGTGCATTTGGGCGCAAAGCCAGAGGCGGGAAAGGCGTACAGCGACAAAAGACCGGGGGAGCTGTGGAAGAGTCTGGAACGGATCATCCGGATCTGTAACCGGGAGGAGATCGATCTGCTCCTGATCGCCGGGGATCTGTTCCATCGTCAACCACTGAAAAAAGAGCTGCGGGAAGTCAACGCCATGTTCGCCGATCTGCAAAAGACCCAGGTGGTATTGATCGCAGGAAATCACGACCATATGACATACCGATCCTGCTATGCCGATTTTCCCTGGGAAAAGCAGGTGCATTTTCTGGGCAGAGGACAGGAAATGGAATGGGTGGAGTTTCCGCAGCTGCAAACGGCGGTATATGGAAAAAGCTATCACAGCCGGGAGATCAGGGAGCCGCTGGACGCCGCCGATTGGAGGAGAAGGCATCTTCAGCCGCGGGAGATCCTCCTGCTTCATGGAGGGGATGAAACACACCTTCCCTTCAGAAAAGAGGACCTGCTTCGGCTGGGGTATGATTATGTGGCGCTGGGACACATCCACAAGCCGGGGATACTGGCAGAGGGAAGGGCGGCCTATGCAGGCGCGCTGGAGCCGACGGACCGCAGTGATACCGGCGATCACGGGTATCTTTTGGGAGAGTGGAAAGAAACCGGAGGAACACTTCGGTTTGTGAAAAGTGCGGGGCGAAAGTACATTCCTCTCTCTGTGGAAACGACAGAAAGAGACACGGCTTACGAAATACGACAAAGAATAGAGGCTGCTGTCAGAAAAATGGGAACAGAGCATCTTTATAAGATTCGCCTGCAGGGCAGGAGGTCTCCGGATCTTTTGCTGGAGCAGGAAGAAATGGACATATTTGGCAATCTGGTGGAATGGGTGGATGATACAAGACCTGCCTATGATCTGGAGCGGTTAAAGCAAAGAAACAAAGACAATCTGCTGGGACAGATGATTGGAGAAATGGAGGAAGCTCCGGAGGAAAGCCGCCATTACCGGGCTTTGTGCCGGGGAATCCAGGCGCTTCTGGAAACGGGGAGATCCCTGTAGGCTGAAGCTGCAAACCAAGAAGGAAAGGAAAAAGAAATGGATCGATTCAAGGAATTACAGGAAGCGAAAACAGCGGCACAGGAAGTCGTGGCAAGGATAGATAACGCCATCGCTTCTTTGGACAGTGCCGCAGACTGGGGGATTTTTGATCTGTTTGGCGGAGGGATGTTCTCCAGCTTTATGAAAAGAGACAAGATCAAAGACGCAAACGATGATCTGAAAGAAATATCGGATTCTCTCCGGATACTCAATCAGGAGTTGGAGGATGTCAACATGCATCTGCCGGAAACAGTCAGCGATACCGTGTGTGACAATGCCCTGGATATTTGGTTCGACAATGTGTTTACCGATGCCAGAGTGCAGAAAGAGATCAAAACAGAGCTGGAAAGACTGAAAGAATTCCGAGCGTCTGTCGTGAAACTGATAGAACGGTTGACGATTGAGATGGAAACCGGAAGATAGCGCAGCCTTTTGTCTGTGGCAGAATTCTGGACAAGAGAGAAGAGGGCTGTGACTGTTTCGCTGGGCAAAGGCGGCTGACAGGAGAAGGGCACAAGAAAATAAGTGGGACGGATATGCGACTTCGAGAATTGCGAATTACAAACTTTGGGAAATTAGAAGGAAAACGATGGCTCCTGCAGGATGGGATCAATCTGATCTATGGAAAAAATGAGTCCGGAAAATCTACGCTGCATTCCTTTATCAAGGGGATGCTGTATGGAATGGAAAGAGGACGGGGACGTGCCGCCTGCCGGGACGACTACACCAGATACGAACCGTGGGAGCATTCCTTCTCTTATGGAGGGATCCTGCGGTTTGAGAGCGGAGGAAAGCCGTTTTTTCTGGAAAGGAGCTTTGGGAAAGAGCGAAAAAGGGGCAGGCTGATCTGTGAGGAAGATGGGGAGGAGCTGTCGCTGGAGGCAGGGGATCTGGAGATGCTGTTGGGAGGGATGGACCGGGCAGGGTTTGAAAATACCGTGTCCATCGGACAGCTGAAGGCGGAACCGGATCAATCCCTGGGAGAAGCGCTGCGGGACTACGCCGCCAATTATTTTTCGGGAGGAACCCAGGAGATCCAATTGAAAAAAGCGCTGAGCTATCTGCAGGAACAAAGAAAACAGGCGGAGAGACGGCAGAGACGCTGTGAAGAGGAAAGACGACAGGAAAGAGAGCGGATTCGGCAAGAGGAACGGTACTTTCAAAGAGATATAGAGCGGCTGAAAGCAGAGGAAGAGATTCTGGCTGCCCAGGAAGCAGACAGGAAAACAGAGGAAGATTTTTGGACATCTCAAAAGGGGCCGGACGAAGACGGGGCAGGCTTTCGGAGGCTGTTTTCTGCGGAAAATAGGAGAGCAGGAAGAGAAGAGGCGCCGGCGGCAGAGGCCGGACGGAGAGAGAAGAGGGGAAGCCTTCCCGGAATCATCGGGATCCTTCTGCTTCTGGGAAGCTGCCTGCTGGCGCACCTGTTTTTGAAAGGAGCTGTCCGCGCGGTAGCAGAAGTGATGAGCCTTATGGGGGTGGGAGCTTTGCTGTGGACGGAAACGAGAAATCTTCGGAGAAGAGAGAAACCTTCTCTGGAGGGAGAAAGGAAACAGGAAGCCTCTGCCGGTTCGTACCTGGAGCAGTTAAACTGGAAGCGGAAAAGGATTGCGGAAGAAAAAAGAGAAAAGGAAATCTCCTGTGAAAATCTGAGGGAACAGTTGGAGGAACTGGAGAGCGTTTCACAGGAATGGAAAAAATGGGAGGAAGAGAGGCAGGAACTGCTGCTGGCAGAGCAGCTTTTGAAACAGACAGCAGAAAACATGGAAAAACAGGTGCAAAAACGGGTGGGAGATGCAGTGGCAGAAACCCTGTCCTACCTGACGGGGAAAACGGGGGTTCGCCTCATTCTGGGAGAAAAGGGGATAAGAATCTGGATGGAGGAAAAACTGCAGGAGATCGGCAGCCTGAGCCGGGGGACGGCAGAACAGGTGTATTTTGCGTTGCGGATGGCGGCAGATACCATGTTGTATGAGGAGGACAATCCGATTCTTTTGGATGATACCTTTGTCTATTATGATGAAGAGCGTCTGGAGCGAACGCTGCTGTGGCTGCAGAAAAGCGGCAGACAGGTATTGCTTTTTACCTGCCAGAACAGGGAGGAACTGCTGCTGAAAAAACTGGGAATTCCGTTTTTCAGGCAGGAATTATAAGAAGGAGGGATAAGGATGAAGCTGGGATTTATAGGTGTCGGAAATATGGCGTCGGCAATGATCGGGGGAATACTGGCAAAAAAGGTAGTGGAACCGCTGGATGTGCTAGGCTCTGCCAAAACAAGGAGCAGCAGAGAGAAAAGAGAAAGAGAGCTGGGCATTTGCATGACAAAAGACAACAGGGAAGTGGTGCGGAAGACAGAACTGTTGTTTCTGGCAGTCAAGCCGCGCTATTACCAGTCGGTGATCGAGGAGATCCGGGAAGACATTCGAGAGGAGCAGATCCTCGTAACAGTCGCTCCCGGAAAGACTTTGGAGTGGTTACAGGAGCAGTTTGGGAAACCGGTTAAGCTGGTCAGGACCATGCCCAATACGCCGGCGCTGGTGGGCGAAGGAATGACGGGTTTTTGCGCCAATTCTCTGGTGACGGACAAGGATCTGGAAACGGTAAGAACACTTTTGGAAAGCTTTGGCAGGGCGGAAGAGGTGGAAGAACGTCTCATGAGCACGGTGGTAGCGGCTAGCGGAAGCTCTCCGGCCTATCTGTTTATGCTGATGGAGGCCATGGCAGATGCTGCGGTGGCGGGAGGAATGCCAAGAGCACAGGCTTATGAATTTGTGGCACAGGCGGTGAAGGGAAGCGCCGTTTTGATGGAAAAAACAAAGCTGCATCCCGGCGTGTTAAAGGATATGGTATGCTCCCCGGCAGGTACGACCATAGAAGCGGTCCGTATCCTGGAAAGGGAAGGACTTCGCAGCGGGATCATGGAGGCCATGAGAGTCTGCGAGGAAAAAGCAAGGTAGGAAGGGAAACCGGAAGACAAAGTCAGGACCACTGGCTAAGCCGGTGGTCCTGACTTTGTCTGTGACACAATAAAAAGGACTGCATTCTGTGTGAGATGGGATGCAGTCCTTTTCGTGGTGCGGACTCATTACAGGAGTATAAAAAAGTACACGCCTGCACGTAATATAGTAGAAACATAAATGTTTCCGAACTTCATGTACAAAAGAGAAAAGAGGTACTGTATAACGATGCCGGAAAATAAAGTGTTGAAAAGAATCAACGGGGTGAGTGTCTCAAAATGATAATTGCCGGGATTGGCAAGGATCAGGAGACCATATAGCGTACCACACAAAATGGTTCCCGGATGAAAGCCAAAGAGTTTTACAGGCATTTCTGGCGTTCTCCTGACGGTTAAAACAGTAAAATTTTAATTTTTTACGGATTTTAATCGAAATGCGCACAGAGCCCACACGCCACAAGTCTATCTTGACTTAATTTATACTATCATATTTCACGGGAAAAGTCCAGATATTGACTTAAAATCCAGCATATTAGACAAAAACGGGGAGCTGACAGAAATGGCAACAGGAGTTTCCGGAAATACTTGCAAAATCAATGGGACTATGCTATTATATCTACATAGATATAACTAATTAGATATAAAATTCCGGGTGTAGAAAGGTAAAGCACAAAAAACACAAAGACGTAAAGTGCAAAAACATAAAAAGGATCCGGAAGCGGCATCTGCCGGGGATGCAAAAGCAGGGAGCGAAAAACAGAAGCGATTCAGGGAAAGCAGAAGCAAGAGAAAAAAGAAAAAAAGAGAAAAGAGAGAAAGAGATATGGGACAGGAAGAAATGAAAATCGTCATCGGACTGCACCGCAATACCAATGAATTGGACAGGCAGACGGGAAGGATTGCAGGGAAATACGGGTTGACGCTGAGCCAGTTTGCAGTGTTGGAAGCGCTGTACAGCAAGGGAGATCTGACCGTAGGAGAAGTGCGGGAAAAGATTTTAAGCAGTGTAGGAACCATACCGGTCATCGTCAACAATCTGGTAGGAAGAGGGTATGTGGAACGACTGGCAGATCAAAAGGACAAGCGGCTTTGCATCCTTCATCTGACAGAGGAGGGGAGGAGTGTCATTCAGCAGGCGGCTCCAAAGAACAGGGAGATGATCAGAGAAAAAATGAAAGAATTGACCGCGGAAGAGAAGAAGCAGTTGTTGTTCCTATTAAAAAAATTAGGAGGGATCTTACATGAATAGAACGATCAGAAAAAAGGTAAAAGGATTTCAAACGGTAGATGGAGGCGGTGTGAAGCTGGTAAGAGTGCTGGGCAGCCAGACCGCAAAAGAATTTGATCCTATTTTGATGCTGGACTCTTTTGACAGCACCAATCCGCAGGATTATATAGCGGGCTTTCCGCCGCATCCCCACAGAGGGATCGAGACCATCAGCTACGTGTGGCAGGGGAAAATGAAACACAAGGACAATCTGGGCTTTGAAGACACCGTGGAAGATGGGGAAGTCCAGTGGATGACGGCAGGATCCGGCATCATCCATGAAGAACAGCTGCCGGCAAGCGAGCGGATGCTGGGCGTGCAGCTATGGCTGAATCTTCCGGCAAAGGACAAAATGACAAAGCCGGCTTACCGCAGCATCAAGAGGGACCAGATCCCGGAAGTGGAACTGGAAGGAGGCCGCCTCAGGATCCTGGCAGGAAGCTATGACGGGCAGCAGGGAGTCCAGGGGAACTATCAGCCTATTGACTATTATGATATTACGGTAGAACCGGGAAAGACGGTTACCATTCCCACAGAGAAGGGCAGACAGGCGCTGCTGTTTCCTTTGCTGGGGGATGTACGGGTAGCAGGAGAAGATCTGGAAGAAAAGACGGCGGCTCTGTTATCGGACGGAGACCAGGTGACGATAGAAGGAAAAGAAAAAAGAGCCAAAGTTCTGTTTCTCAGTGGAAGTCCATTGAAGGAGGAGATCGCCTGGGGAGGGCCGGTGGTAATGAACACCAGGGAGGAACTGCAGCAGGCGTTCAAGGAGCTGGAGGAAGGAACCTTTATCAAATAATCGATCGAGGCAGGCGCCGCCGGCATCGTGGGAGAAAGCCCTTAAAAACACAGGCGGATCCAGGGTTCAAAAGAGCGGTTTTTCCGGAACGAATGAAAAGTGGAAAACGGGAAAACAGTGACGGCTTTGCAGACGAAGGCATATGCTGGGGCAAAGCGACAGAACAGGGCAGACAGAACAAGGCGGACAGAACAAGGAAACCGAATACACAAAAAAGAAAAAGGAGGAACAGACATGAGCGTGATCACAGGATTGGAAAAGAGAAGAAGTCGTTATCTGTTAAACAAGGAGCTTCCGGTTGCGAAGGAAAAAGTGGAGGAAGTAATAAAAAGAGTGACGGAACTGGTTCCCGATGCCTTTGATATGAAGAGTGCGAGGGTCGTGGCGGCCTTTGGGGAAGAGCATGAGGCGCTGTGGGATGAGATTGAGAGGGTGTTTGAGGGGAAGGTACCGCATGACAAGATCCAGTCCTTCCGAAATGGAGCAGGAACGATTTTGTATTTTTACGAAGAAGAGGTAGTAGACGGACTGGCAGCCAAGTTTCCGACCTATGCAGCCAATTTTCCGGTGTGGGCAAACCATGCCAATGGAATGCTGCAGATCAGCATCTGGACGGCGCTGGCAGAGCTGGGGATCGGAGCTTCCCTGCAGCATTACAATCCCGTTATAGATGACATGGTACGGGAAAGATACAAGCTTCCCAAAACCTACAGGCTGGTGGCACAGATGCCGTTTGGCGGGATAGAAAAGGAGCCGGAGGCAAAAGCGAAAGAGAAAATAGAACAGAGAGTACAGATAGTATAGATAGTATAGGCGGACAGAGAGGGGAATTATTTTGCCGTGAGGGAATAGGCGGCAAAGGACTTCCTCAAAATATCCGGAAATTCAGGTGGAAAAAACATCTTTTGCATCAGACGTAAGGGTGCAGGAGATGTTTTTTTGTTTCACAGGAATGTGCGCTGCGCGAAATAAAACATTCTGTTTCTCGTAAAAATACATAAAAATAAAAAAGAAACCGATATAATTTTGGACAAAATTCAAGGAGGAAACTAGAAAGAGCAGGAAGAGACAAAAAAATGATGAAAAAATAAATAAAAGGAAGGGGATCCATGATTTTGAATTTAAAAAAATAAATAAAAAAAGGGGTGAAATGCAGGAAAACAGCGAAGAGAAAAAGATGATTGACAAAAGAAAAAAATGGCAGTAATGTGAGGAAAGCTTAGAGGAGAGGAGGGCATTTATACGGAAAAACTGACTCAAAATCTCATGGAGGAATTAACCTGTAAAACGGTGTTTGAGATTCCGGTTTTCGGGGGGATCAAGGTGGACGAAGCGGTGGTGGCAACCTGGGGGATCATGCTGTGTCTGACCCTGCTGTCTCTGATCCTGGTGAGGAATCTCAAGGTGGAACGTCCGGGGAAAGTACAACTTGCGTTGGAGTCATGTATTCAATGGGGAACGGATCTTTTTGAAGGGATCCTGGGAAAAGAAAATTCCGGTTATATTCCCTACCTGATGACGGTGGGACTGTTTCTGGTCATCTCCAACACCATGGGGATGATCGGGATCAAACCACCCACAAAGGATCTGAACGTAACGGCGGCGCTGGCCATTCTTAGTATGCTTTTGATCGAATACAGCGGGATACGAAGAAACGGGATCCGCCATTGGGGAAAACACTTCGGGGAACCGGTTCCCTTCGTGGCGCCGATCATGGTGCTGGAAGTGTTTATCAGACCACTTTCGCTGTGCATGCGTCTGTTTGGAAATATGCTGGGAGGATTTGTAGTAATGGAACTGATCAAGCAGGTAGCGCCGCTTTTGATCCCCATTCCTCTCAGCTTCTACTTTGATATTTTCGACGGGCTGCTGCAGGCCTACGTATTTGTATTTTTAACGGCACTTTTTATGAATGAAGAAATGGAATAAAGAAGGAGGACATAGTATGTCGGGAACAATTATCGCAATTGGAGCAGGAGTAGCAGTATTAACGGGAATTGGAGCTGGTGTCGGGATCGGGATCGCAACCGGAAGAGCGACGGAAGCCATCGCAAGACAGCCGGAGGCGGAAAAGAAGATCAGTAAGTCCCTCATTTTGGGATGTGCACTGGCAGAGGCAACGGCCATCTACGGCTTTATCGTGGCATTGATGATAATCCTCTTCCTGAAATAAGGAGAACTTTTTCGGGAGAAGAGAGGAGAACCCTGAGAAAGGCGGTAAAGATGTGTTAAGGTTAGATGCAAATTTTGTATTGGAAATGATAAATATCCTTGTACTTTTCCTCATTCTTCGCAAGCTGTTGTTCCGTCCGGTCATGGATATCATGGAAAAGCGCAGACAGATGATCGAAGGGAAACTGCAGGAGGCAAGCCGGGAGAAGGAACAGGCGGAAAGCCTGAAAAGAGAATATGAAGACATCCGGGGGAAGGCAAAGGAGGAATCCAGGCAGATCATCCTGCAGGCGAAAGAAGAGGCGCAAAGAGAAGCCAGACAGCTGATAGAGGAAGGGCAGAAGGAAGCGAGGAGACAGCTGGAGGAAGCGAAGGCGTCCATTGAGGAGAAGCAGACACAGGCGCTTCTGGATGTGAAAGCTCAGGCGGCAGTGCTGTCAATGGAAGCGGCAAAAAAACTGCTGGAGAACCCGCAGTCTTCTGCATATCAGGAATTTATCAGAAAAGAAGGAAGGCAGAAGGTATGAGAAGAAATGGAAAAATTTCTCCTTATGTCAAGGCGCTTTGGGAACTGGGAATCGAAGAAACAGATCTGGAAGACATCCGGGAGATTTTGCGGGAGAATCCGAAGCTGAAAAAAGTGCTGGAAGACCCGAGAGTTTCCCGACAGGACAAAAGCAGGGTGGTTGACAGAGTGTTTCCGGAGGCTTATAAAGGGCTGCTGCAAACTCTGGTAAAGTATGAGACGGTGGCGCTTCTGGATGATATGAAGACAGGACTTCAGGCAGAGAAAGACAAAAGAGAGAGAAGGGTCACGGTCAGACTTTCTTATGTAACGCCTCCTTCTGTTCAGGAAAAAGATCAGATGGAAATCCTGTTGAAACAGAAGTTTGCGGCAAGTGAAGTCCGGTGGCTGGAAGAGGAAAAACCGGAACTTTTGGGAGGATTTCTTCTGCAGGTAAACGGATGGGAATACGATTACAGCACAAGGGGCAGATGGCTGGAGCTGAAGCGCGGTTTGATTAGGAGGTAACGGAAATGAGCAGGATCCGTTCAGATGAGATTATTTCGATTTTAAAAGAAGAAATTCAAAATTATGAAGAAGTGATACAGGGAAAAGAGGTAGGTACGGTCATCTCCGTGGGAGATGGGATCGCTTCGGTTTATGGCCTGGATACGGTGATGTACGGGGAGATCATAATGCTGGACAACGGTCTGAAGGGAATGGTCCAGGATATCAAAGAGTCGGAGATCAGCTGTATCTTGTTCGGAGACGATGCGGACATCAGGCAGGGAGCAAAGGCTGTGCGTACCGGCAGGCGGGCAGGAGTTCCTGTAGGAGAGGCTTACATCGGCAGAGTAGTGGACTCTTTGGGGAATCCCATTGATGGAAGAGGGGAGATTTCTGCTTTAGAGTATCGCCCTATCGAAAAAGAGGCGCCGCAGATCGTGGACAGAAAATCTGTCAGCGTTCCGCTGGAAACGGGGATCCTTTCCATTGACGCCATGTTTCCCATAGGAAGAGGGCAGAGAGAGCTGATCATTGGAGACCGGCAGACAGGAAAGACGTCTATTGCGGTAGACGCCATCCTGAATCAGAAGGGAAAGCAGGTGATCTGTATCTATGTGGCTATCGGGCAGAAGGCCTCTACAGTGGCACAACTGGTCAACACCCTAAAAGCGAAAGGAGCCATGGAATATACGGCGGTATTTTGTGCCACAGCCAGTAGCTGCGCCTCTCTTCAGTACATTGCTCCTTATTCGGCGACAGCTTTGGCAGAATATTTTATGGAACAGGGGAAAGATGTACTGATCGTGTACGATGATTTGTCCAAGCATGCGGTAGCTTACCGGACGATCTCTCTGCTTTTAGGGCGTTCGCCGGGACGAGAGGCGTATCCGGGAGATGTGTTCTATCTGCATTCCAGACTGCTGGAGAGAAGCAGCAGGCTGAGCGAAGCGGCAGGAGGCGGCTCTATTACGGCGCTTCCCATTATTGAAACACAGGCAGGAGACGTGTCGGCCTATATCCCCACGAATGTGATCTCTATTACCGACGGACAGATCTTTCTGGAAAGCGATCTGTTTCATGCAGGGATCCGCCCGGCGGTCAATGTAGGACTGTCCGTTTCCCGGGTAGGTGGTGCAGCACAGACGAAGGCGATGAAAAAGGCTTCCGGAAGCCTGCGGATCGATCTGGCGCAGGCGAGAGAGCTGGAGTCTTTCACACAGTTCAGTTCGGATCTGGATGCGGCCACCAAAGCACAGCTACAGTACGGAGCGTGTCTGACGGAACTTTTGAAACAGCCGCTGGGACGTCCCTTGAGTCTCTGGGAGCAGGTGGTCACCCTGTGCGCGGTGACCGGACGGCTCTTAAAGGAAGTGCCCACAGATCAGGTGAAAGAATTTCAGATGGATCTGTTGTCCTATTTTCAGGACAGACAGTCGGATATCTGCCGAAAGATCCAGGAAGAACAGGATCTGAGTCCGTCATTAAAGGAGCGGATCATGGAAGGGATCCGGGAATTTCAGAAAAGCAGATAGGTGAGAGTATGGCAAATACAAGAGAAATGAAAGAGCGGATAGACAGCATTCAGGAAACGAAAAAAATCACGAATGCCATGTACCTGATCTCTTCCTCAAAGGTGAAGCAGGCAAGAAAAAAGCTTTCGGAGACAGAACCGTTTTTTTATGCCATGCAGGCAGAGATCGCCAGGATCCTGAAACATGTACCGGATATGCACAGCCACTTTTTTGACAGAAGAGAGAAGACTTTGCCGGAAAAAAGAAAGATAGGATGCATCGTCATTACGGCGGATAAAGGACTGGCAGGAGCATACAACCATAATGTGATCAAGCTGGCAGAAGAAATGAAAGGAAATGCCGGACAGTACAGGCTGTATGTGCTGGGAGAACTGGGGAGACAGTATTTTTCGGGGAAGGAAGGGGTCGTTTTGGAGGAAAGCTTCCGCTACACCGTCCAAAACCCCAACATGAACCGGGCCAGAAGGATCGCCTCTAAGGTGGTAGAGCTGTTTGAAAAGGGAGAGGTGGATGACGTGTATATCATCTATACCCGTATGGTCAACGCCATGGAGGAAGCGGCGGAGAAGATCAAGCTGCTGCCGCTGCAAAAGACCAGCTTTCAGCAGGAGATGGTGCATACGCCGGAGGGAGATTACCTGGAGGGAATGACATTCTATCCTTCGGCGCACAGCGTGATGGACAGTATCGTTCCCAACTATTTAAACGGGATCATCTATGGGTGTCTGGTGGAATCCTACTGCAGTGAGCATAATGCCAGGATGAAGGCAATGCAAAACGCTACAGACAGCGCCACAAAGATGCTGGGAGAATTAAGGATGACGTATAACCGGGCGCGGCAGGCAGACATTACACAGGAGTTGACGGAGGTTGTAGGCGGAGCCGGCGTGCAGAAAAGGAAGTGACAAAACACATGGGAAAAGGAAAGATTATGCAGGTGATGGGGCCTGTAGTAGACGTAGAATTTCAATCGCAAGAAGAGCTTCCAAGGATCAAAGATGCTCTGGAAGTGGAGGGGATGGGCTTTCATTGCGTTATGGAGGTGGCGCAGCATACCGGAAATAACGTGGCAAGATGTATCATGCTGGCATCCAGCGAGGGGCTGCAAAAAGGGATGGAGGTGACGTCCACAGGCGCCGGAATCCGGGTACCCGTGGGAGAGAAAACGCTGGGGCGGCTGTTCAACGTGCTGGGAGATACCATTGACGGAAAGGAGCAGATCCCTCAGGAAGCACAGAAGTGGGAGATTCACCGGAAAGCGCCCCGATTTGATGAACTAAGCGATAAGGTGGAGGTGCTGGAAACGGGGATCAAGGTCATCGATCTTTTGACGCCCTATGCCAAAGGAGGAAAGATCGGCCTGTTTGGAGGCGCCGGAGTAGGGAAAACGGTGCTGATCCAGGAGCTGATCCACAATATTGCTACGGAGCATGGAGGCTATTCCATTTTTACGGGAGTAGGAGAACGATCCAGGGAAGGAAACGATCTGTGGACGGAGATGGGAGAATCCGGCGTACTGGAAAAGACGGCTCTGGTATTTGGACAGATGAATGAGCCGCCGGGATCCAGAATGCGTGTGGCAGAGACGGGGCTGACCATGGCGGAGTATTTCCGGGATGAAAAACAACAGAATGTATTGCTGTTTATTGACAATATTTTCCGGTTTGTGCAGGCCGGCTCAGAGGTATCGGCGCTTCTGGGCAGGATCCCGTCAGCGGTGGGATATCAGCCGACGCTGGCCAACGAGATGGGAGCGCTGCAGGAGCGGATCACCTCGACAAAGAGTGGTTCCATTACCTCCGTGCAGGCAGTCTATGTACCGGCTGACGACCTGACAGATCCGGCGCCGGCCACCACCTTCTCCCACCTGGATGCCACTACCGTTTTGTCCAGAAAGATCGTGGAGCAGGGAATCTATCCGGCGGTGGATCCGCTGGAGTCTACGTCCAGGATCCTGGAGGCAGATGTGGTAGGAGAGGAGCATTACCGGGTGGCAAGGAGCGTACAGTCCATGCTGCAAAAGTACAAAGAGCTGCAGGATATCATTGCGATCCTGGGAATGGAAGAATTGTCGGAGGAGGACAAGAAAATTGTCAGCCGTGCCAGAAAGATCCAGAGATTCCTTTCTCAGCCTTTCTCTGTGGCAGAAGGATTTACCGGCGTAAAAGGAAGATATGTGCCGGTGAAGGAAACGGTACGGGGATTCCGGGCGATCGTGGACGGAGAAATGGACGAATATCCGGAAAATGCATTCTTTAACGTGGGAACCTTGGAAGAAGTGGTGGAGAAAGCAAAGGAGCAGATGTAATGGAATCGTTTTTTTTGAAGGTGATTTCCAGTGACAAGGTGTTTTTTGAAGGCAGGTGCAAGAGCCTGGTAGTCCCTACTCCGGACGGACAAAAAGGGATTTTGGCACACCATGAAAATATGGTGATCGCGGTAGAGATCGGAGAACTGGTTCTGACGCCGGAGGAAGGAGAGCCCATCACGGCAGTAGTCTCCAAGGGATTCGTGGAAATCCTGAATAACCAGGTGGCTGTGCTGGTCAATTCGGCAGAGAGACCGGAGGATATCGACGTCCTGCGGGCAAGAGAAGCAGAGGAAAGGGCGAAGGAGCAGCTGCGGCAGAAGCAGAGTATCCAGGAATACCATTTGTCGCAGGCTTCCCTTGCCAGGGCGATGAACCGGTTGAAGGCATCAAAAAACAGAAGGAAATAGATGGGATAAAGGAAAGAGAGTCTTTGGTTTGATAAACAGAGACTCTCGTTTCGTCTAGGGGGAGATGTTGAGGAAGAAGTGTATTTGAAGCCAAAAGTGTTTTAGGAATATGACTTTAGCGTTAGGCGCTATCCTATAAATGATGTAGGGTTAATGCTGGGTGCCGTAGGAAAAAAGCTTGTTAATTCATTTGTGGCGATACCATTCTTTCTCAAATAGACGAGTTGAGCTGCTACAAATGGGGTTGCAAAGCTGTTACCGGGCAAATAGATGTTGTTATCTTTAGGGCTCCAATTACAAAAAAGTTTTTTTTGATAGTGAATATCTCTATCGGTGACAAAGAGATTTACTCCCCATTTGTTTTTTCTTACGGAATAGATTATGGGATCACTGTAAGGAAAAAAAGAGTCTGTACAGACTCCGATAACTTCTTTGAAAGAAGCGGGTGCGGTAGGGAGGCGTGCGTTACTTAAGGAGGCAACAATACATATACCGTTTTGACTTAATTTTTTTACAACCTGCAAAATGACAGGCCAGTCTCTTTTGTTTGTGCTTCCGATGCTCAAACAGATTATGAGAGGATGAAGCGATTCTGCTTTTAATAAAGCGTAGACTAGTTCTTGGACAGAGCTACGTCCATATTTGTCACGATTAAGTTCAATACTTGTGATAATAATATTTTTAGAATAAGTTTGAAGAATTTTTTTGCAGTGTGTTAGATGATTGTTAAGAGTATGCTCTTTAATATCTATGACAACGATATCAGCAGTTGTTTTTTTCTTTAACATTAAAACTCTCCTATTGTAAAATTATTAATAATAAATTTTTTGTTACATACAGATAGATCATGTTTATCGTGTGTAATAAATATGATTGTTTTTTTTCCTTTCCACTGTGTAATCAGATGCATCCATTTGTTTTTTGAATTTTCGTCTAATCCTTTAGTAGGCTCATCGAATATCATAATGTCTGAATATTTAAGCAGTTCTCTTGCGAGTATAACTTTCTGATGTTCTCCGCCAGACAACGTTGAACCATTATTCGTTAGATTTTGCATAAGAATCTTTTGGACTTCATTATTAGTGATTTTCAGCCCTACATCAATACAAGATGAGAAAATTTCCTGGTCACTTTTATTTTTAAGTAAGTCGATATTGTCTTTAATGGTTCCGTTAAACAGATGAGATTTTTGCCGTACAACGGCAATCTCTTTTCGGAGTTGGATTACCGTGTTTATTGAATAAGATTTGCCCTTGTACAATAGTTGACCAGAAGTTGGCAATTCAAATCCTAGAAGAAGATTGACTAATGTACTTTTTCCAACCCCATTTTTACCAATGATACCGATAATATCATTTTTTTTCACAGTAAGATTGATGTGTTTAAAGAGAACTTTCTCACCGGGATAGGAAAAACTAACATTTTCGAATTTGAAAATATAATCTTGAAATTCATCAATATTTGAGTTTAATTCATCAGCCTGTCTGAATGATGACGGAGTTAAAGAGTAAATGGGCTCATCGGCGACGCAAAAGAAAGTATTTAATCTAGTTATTGAGGGCTTAAACCCTGCAATGTAATAGGGTAGATCTAAAATGTGCTTGAGCGGAATTAATACATAAGAAATATATGACATAAAAGCTAAAGTGGATCCTACTGTGAACTTCCCATGCATCATCAAAACACCAGCAACTATGTAAATAGAACAGTTTAATAGCAAGTCAATGCTGTCATTTAACACATCTCTAAAATTGTTAAGCGTTCCTAAAGATCGATATAGAAGCAAATTTTTTTTCAATACTCTCTCGAACCTATGATGCATTGCTGCTGTGCAGTTCCACAATTTTATTTCCGAAAGGCCTGAAATAATATCTCCGAGTAGAGTTGTTTGTAAATTTAACTGAGTGATAAAGCTACGAGTTTGTTTTTCCTTTTTACGAGCTGTAACAATAAGCAGTGCTATTTTAATGGGAATACAAAAAAGTACAACTAACGAAAGGTGATAGCTAAGGTTTAGTATGCCTAAAAATCCTCCACAGAGTTGAAGGAATACAAATAAATAATCGGTAGCAAAAGACTCGATTACTGTTATCAGGCAATCAATGTCAGCAGAGAGTCTTGATGATAACTGGGTGCTTGTGTTTTCAGAAAGAAATTTATTGGAAATACGCTCCAACTTGTGAAATACTTCATAATACAAATGTGACTTGATTTTATTTTGCAGACGCAGACTTAAACTTGTTTGGATAATTTTAATGGCACTAACACATAGTCCATACAAACACCAAAGAATACACCAATAAAATATCCGGTGGACATTCTTTTGTAATAATCCCTCATCTGTAATGTGTTTCATGAATAATGGCTGAAAAAAATAATAACTCGAAACAAATGATGAGCACAGTATTATAGTAATCAAAAAGGGAATCAGATTCTTTTTTTTAGAAAAAATCCTGTAAATCAGGTTGTCTTTTTTTCTATTCACTGGCTCTCCTTTCGTGGTTTACAATCTTTCCGCCATCCAGTTCGGTTATCGTATCACATAGCATGCGAAGTTCCGCAAAGTTATGGGCAGCAAGCAGAATTGTTTTTTCTTTTGTTTTGTATGTCTGAAGGAGATGGCATACTTCCTTTACACCAATCTTATCAAGCCCATTAAAGGGCTCATCCAGTACAAGTAAATCTGGTTGTTCCATAATGGCTTGGGCAATACCCAGCCGTTCCCGCATCCCAAGGGAATAACTTTTTACCGCTTTTTTTGTACTAGAATCAAGCCCTACCGCTTCCATTGCTTTACGTACCTCGGTGGCACTAATCTGGCGGTTTAGCTTTGCCAGTCGATAAAGATTTTGGAAGCCGCTCAAATTCGGAAGAAATCCTGGAGTTTCAAGAATCAGTCCAATGGACGGAGGAAAATCGGTATCCTTCCCGACTCGCTGTCCATTCACCACGATATGACCCTTGGTAGGTCTTAAAAATCCACATATACATTTGAGCAGGACAGTTTTTCCTGAGCCATTCATTCCGATGATTCCATGAATACAGCCTCTTTCAAACCGGTGTGTGATTCCTTTTAAAATACTGTCTGATCCGAAAGATTTGTACACATTGTGAAGTTCTACGGCATAACGTTGTCGGTAGTGTTTTTCCATCATCTGTCCCTGATTTTCTATACTTTTTCTGGTCTTGCTTTTTTCATCCATGTTGGAACACCTCTCTTATTCGCTTGTCTGTATGAAAGAAAAATCGTATTTTTGAATTACTCTTTGC
>NZ_JAXFXH010000006.1:0-19475 GCF_034091795.1 Suipraeoptans intestinalis
TGACAGAGCCCTCCCTCTCCGGTTATATGTGGGAATGTCCGGATCTGTTTTTTCTGGAAGGCTCCACCTTTCTTTCCGTATCGCCCCAGGGCCTGCAGCAGGAGGAGTTCCGGTTCCAGAATGTATATCAGTCCGGCGTATTTTCAGTAGAAGGCGACTACAGGAAGGAAAGCCGTCTGAAAAATTTCCGGGAATGGGATATGGGATTTGATTTTTATGCACCGCAGACCTTTGAAGATGGAAGCGGCCGCAGGATCCTGCTGGGCTGGATGGGACTGCCGGATATTCCCTACACCAACCCTACGGTAGACAGAGGCTGGCAGCATGGGCTGACGATGGCAAGAGAACTTCGGATCACAAAGGGAGAACTGACCCAGACACCGGTAAAGGAGTATGAAAATCTCCGCCTGCAGGAAGAAGCCATGGAATCCGGAGAAGAAAAAAAAGTTACGCTGGCGGAAATCCTGTATGAAAACCCTGACAGTGAGGGGTTTCAAGTCAGCATAGAAGAGGAACTGCAGCTTTCCTTTGAAAAAGAAACCGGAATCTTTACTATGAAATTTACAGGAGATCTGGGACAGGGAAGGACTGTCAGGAAAACGAAGATCAAATCGTGTACCCATGTAGATATCTGGATAGACACATCCGCGGTGGAAGTATACCTGAACCATGGAGAGCAGGTCCTGACCACAAGGTATTATGCCGCCTCTTCGGTCGTTACGGTAAAAGGAAGCTACCGGAAGGGAAGGATGAAGCTGTGGCGTCTGAGGGCAATGGAGGTGTCCTTTTAGGCGGAAAGGCAATTTCTTCAGGAAAAAGGAACGTTTAAAAAATTGGAAAGAGGATAGAGGCAAACTGGAAACTCCCCCGTTTATGAGGGAGTTTTCTGTTTTCGGGAAATGAGAGATATGGAGAAGGAGAACACGGGAAGACATGGTAGGAGATATAGTGGCATAGTGGGAGAGAGAAAAAAGGTTAAAAAAATTGTGGGAATGTGATACAATCAAAAGCAAAAAGTATTTGAGAGGTTGAAACATGTGGTGGAAAAAGAAACAGAATAACAAGGTAACGCTTCTGGCATATCGGGAAGGGATATGGGAACTTCTGATTTACCAGTTTGTTACGAAGCTTCTGCTGGCTGTATGCGTATGGGGAATGAAACAGTTGGCAGGGCTTTTGCTGTGGCGGGCAGGAAGGCCGGCCATTACCAGCGGGGACATTCCTTATCTGTTCCGAAGCTGGGAAGGATGGACGCTGGCGGCGATAGGGATCGTGGTGCTGATCTTGTATATTTCCTTTGAAATACACATTATGATCTTAATGAGCGACAATATCCTGAACCAGCGAAAGAAGAAGTTTTTGGGAATGGCATGGGAGGCCCTTTCAAAGCTGCGGTATTACCTGCATCCCATGGGAGTGTTGGTGATCCTGTACGTGTCGTTTCTGGGACCGCTTGTGGGGAGTAAGCTGGGGATTTCTCTCACCAGTACCTTTAAGATCCCGGATTTTATCCTGTCGTTCATTTTGAGCAAGATGTGGTTGAAACTACTTTACTACGGTCTTTTGGCGGTGTTGTTTTGCGGGGGGATCCTGTACATCTTCACCTTCCATTTTATGGTGCTGGGGAACCGGAGGGTAACGCTTGCGATGAAAGAATCCAGGAGGTTTGTGCTAAAAGAAAAGGGGAAATTACTGAAAGCCGCAGGGAAGCTTATCGTAACAGGAACTTTATGGCTGGGAGCGGGATTTGTGATCGTGTTTTTGATCCTTTTGGAGGTGGCAGGATCTGAGCAGATGGAGCTTTTTTGGCGCAGATTTGTTATGATCGAATCTGTTGCCGGACTGGGGGCGGTACTGGCTTTAGCCGGCATTCTATTTCCGATCGTGTTTTTCCTGACGATGACAATGCTGTACCAGGAGCATGTAAGTCCCGGAACAGCCTTTCAGGTACCGGAAAAAAAGAAAAAAAGGAAATGGATCCTGATTCCGATAGTAGTCGGAGCGGCGGGGATAACGGCCATGAGCGTTTTGTCAGCAGTATTTTTTGATGAATTTTTTCCGAAGAGCAGCACGGTAGAGCTGATCGGACACAGGGGCGCAGGGACCTATAGCAGTGAAAATACGGTGGAATCTATTGAGGCAGCCGCACAGTTGAAGCTGTTTGCCACGGAGATCGACGTGCAGCGGACAAAGGACGGACAGTATATTTTAAATCATGACAATGACTTTATGCGGCTGTGTCAGGATGACAGGACGCCGCAGGAAATGACCCTGGAAGAGATCAAGGAACTGCGGATCAGGAATACGGGCAAAGGGAAGAATAAGGAGCCGCAGGAAGTGGCCACGCTGGAAGAGGTACTGGACGCTGCCAAGGGAAAGATCCGCCTGTATATCGAGCTAAAGGGGAAGACGGCAGATAAAAGGATGGCGGAAGAGGTGTACCAGCTGGTAAAAGAGAAGGAGATGCTTTCCCAGTGTACCTTTATTTGCCTGAATTATCCACTGATAAACTATCTGGAATCCAGACATCCGGATGCAGACACCGGTTACCTATGCTTCTATTCCTTTGGAGATCTGGAAGAAATGAACTGTGACCGGCTTCTTCTGGAGATGGAGACGGCTACGGAATCCAACGTGGAAAAGATCCATGAGGCAGGAAAAAAAGTAGATGTGTGGACCATCAATTCAGGAGAAAAGCTGCAGCAGTACCTTCTTCGCAGCGTGGACGGCATCATTACCGATGAAGTAAAAGAGGGAGTGAACACCCGCAAATTTCTAAATGAGAGAGAGGATCTGGGAAGAGTTCTGGGGATGCTGGCAGAGTGGTTCTGATAGAGTGCAGCATCGGATAATAGGGGACGTTTTTTTGCAGATGCTGCAAAAAAAGCCGCCATTTCAGGGGGCTGCCTGGATATCAAAAGAAACCCTTAGCGGAAAAAGAGGAAAGAAGATAAAAGAGAAAAGAAGATAAAGAGGAAAGACGATACCATAGAGTGACAGACAGGATACGCCCACTGTTTCTCCGAAAAAGAGAAGCAGCGGGCGTATTGTATGTCGATCAGAAACTTTTCGCGTATCAGAAATCTGTAGAAAAAGTTCCGGAGGATCTGGCAAAGAATCGTTTCCGGATATTATGCCACGTTTCCGGATACTATGCCAGGAAGGAAGCCAGAACTTCATTGACCAGTTTCCCGTCTGCCTTTCCCTTTACCCGGGGCATCAAAGACTTCATGATCATCCCCTTTTGCTTGGCAGTGGGGGCAGAAAGATCAAGCTCTGTCAAAACGGCGGTGATCTCTGCTTTGATCTCCTCCACATCCATCATTTTGGGGGCATATTCATTTAACACAGCCAGTCTGTTGGTGCATTCCTCCAGGATGGCCGTTCTGTCCGGCGGGGTCAGTTCCAGTGTTTCCTTGGTCTGCTTGATCTCCTTCAGGATCACCTGTACTTCCTCTTCGGGAGTCAGATCCCCTCTTTTGTCGATGGCTTTATTTTTCAGGGCGGACAAAAGAAGTGATAAAGTTTCTTTTGTTTCCTTGTCCCCGGCTTTCATGGCACGGATCATGTCTTGACGTACTTCTTCGATTTTGTTCATAATTTTTACTCCTTTTTTAAAGATTGGCGCTGCATATCTATAGTATCTTATCGAAGCAGACGACTGTCAACGGATATTTTCAAAAAGCAATGTTTCTGTTGCTGTCGAGACTGCCGTACTTTCTGTAAAAGTATTGCGTGGAAAAAAGCTTATGCATTTTCCGGAAGGATCTCCCGTAAGTGTGCCAGGAACAGATTCTGTACCGGAAACAATTCGCCCAGTCCCGTAAGATGGCAGGTCACGTCAAAGCCTTCCGTCTGCAGGATGGATTTCCAGGAATCAGGATCGTCGGAGGCCATATCATTTGTGGCGTGATCGCCGGCCACCACCATAAGAGGAAACAGATGGATATGGGTGGTGCTGGAAGCCTTTAGCCGCGGAAGGATGTGGGCAAGCTTTGGATAGGCCTCCACAGTTCCCACATAAATCCCGTCAAATCCTTTCTCCTCCAGAATGAAATTCAAGGCAGCGTAGGCAGCATTGGAAAAATGTACGCTTCCGTGGCCCATGAATACGAGAGCTTCATGAGGGGCCAGAGTAGGAAAGGTATGCTTCAGGATGACTGCCATCTCCTCCAGGTCGCCCTGGGAGGTCAGAAGAGGAGCGCCAAAAGAAATAGACGAAAAAACGGAAGCAAACATAAGAGCATCCTCTTTCATCTGATCGTTTTCAACCCCGTTTAAAATATGGGTGGGCTGAATATATACATGAGAGATCCCATCCTGGCGCATCTGTTCCATGGCTTCTGTCACAGAAGGAATATGTTCGCCCGTCGTATGAAGGAGCTTCTGTCGGATCATGTGGCTGGTCCACGCACGATACAGCGGAAAATGAGGGAAGGTTTTCTGGATCTTCTCTTCGATCGCCTGGATCGTCCGTTTTCTGGTGTCAGGATAGCTGGTTCCAAAGCTGACAACTAAAATGGCTGAAGTATGATTCATAGTGATCTCCTTTCAAATTTGGCCAGAGTGCTGCAGATAACAGGTGATGTCTTCAAAGGTCCTGGGCATAGGGAGCGCAGGAGAAAGAAGACCGGTTTCGCAGAGGCGGAAGAAAAGAGACAGCACAGACGGCTGTGTTAAAGAGGTCTGTTTCAGCAATGCCCTGTTGGAAAACACAGAGGCAGGGCTTCCCTTTTCCAGGATTCTCCCCGCGTGAAACAAAAGGATCTCGTCCGCCCAGTGATAGGCATAGTCTACGTCATGGGTGGCCATTAGGATGGTAACTCCCTGATCGGCTATCCCTTGTATAATATCACGGATCAGTCCGGTATGTAAGGGGTCTAAAGCAGAAGCCGGTTCATCCAGGATAAGGAGCCGGGGCTCCATCACCAGAATATCGGCGATGGCCACCAGCTTTTTCTGCCCGCCGCTGAGGGCGTGGACCGGCTTGTCTGCAAAAGAAGAAAGGCCGAGACGCTCCATGATCTCCTCTGTTTTTTTTCTTACCACTTCAGGAGCCTCGCCCAGATTCAGGGGACCAAAAGCAATTTCCTGAAAAACGCTGGAGGAAAATAGCTGGGTATCCGGATCCTGAAAAACGATTCCGGTCTGTCTGCGCAGCTGGAGAAGCCCTTTTTTTGAGTAGTCGAAAGGGCGGCCGTCGAACAGGAGGCGTCCCTTCTGAGGCCTTCGGATCCCGTTGCAGCAGAGAAAGAACGTGGATTTTCCGGAACCGTTGGAACCCATACAGGCGATTTTTTTGCCCTTCGGGATCTTCAGGGAGAGATCGTTTAAAGCAAAGGCAGATTCTCCCTCGTAAGAAAAAAACAGATGATCAGCTTCTAACAGTAGATTGCTCATGATAACCTCCCTGACCGGATCAAAACGGTCCAGATCAATAATATGATTTCAAAGATCCCCAGCAGGATCCAGTCCTTCCTTCGGTGGTGGATCAAAGGGGGAAGCAGCGTAAGAGAGCCGCTGTAGCCACGGGATTCCATGGCGTCAAAATTGCCGGAGGATTTCCGGATGGACAAAACAAAAAGACTGCCGAGCAGTTTGACAAAAGAGTTTCTGGACAGCCGAAGCGTGCGGTTTCCCAGACGGGACTGCTGGGCAATGGAAATGGTGGAAGCCAGGGAAAGCAGAATAAAGATGTAGCGATAAGTTAAAAACATCAGATCCAGAAGAAAGGAAGGAATATGAAACGTCCTCAGTACGTGAAGAAGGTCGGGGATGGGAGTGGTGAGGGAAAGGAAGTAGAGGCAGGAGGTACAGGAAAGAGCGGTAAAAAACAGTCGGAGCGCCATCTGGATCTGACTGTCCCGGATGACCAGATAGATACTTCCCAGAGTGATGGAAAAACGTCCGGAAGGCACAGAGGACAGATCCAAAAGGACGGCCAGGACCCCTGTCAGAAGGAATACCAGAGGAAGAGAAAGAAGGCGCAGATAAAGAAAGGGGGAAAGTCCCCCTTTCAAAACAGTCATGCTTCCCATAACAAACAAGAGGATCACGGCCATGATAACAGACCGGTTTCCGATACAGAAACACAGTGAAGTCATGGCAAAGAGAAACTTGATGTAGGGATTGGCGTGACGTAAACGGGATTGATAACAAAGCTTGTCAATGAGAATCATATCGGTCCCTGCCTTTTTGCCGAAATTGAATTGCCGGGCAGTTTATCCGGCGTCGTTGGAAGTCCTGTCGGTTTCTTTCAGTTTTTTCCTTTCATAGAATCGTCCCAAAAGAAAGGCGATGATCCCGACGCCGATCCCTGTCTGTGTACAAAAGAGGAGACTTTCGATCTCTCCGGAAAGTTCGCCCCCCATAAAAACTTCAATGGGAGAGGTAAACCAGGGCGTATAGTCTTTGTTAATGGTTTCCACAACCGTACCGCCCTGGTCGTCGGAGCCGCCAAACTCTGCATTTTTTACGAGGCAGAGAGGAAGAAGGGCGATCAGGACAGAAGAAAGAAGCAATGTCAGTACGATTTTTTTGGTATGTTTTTTCATTCTCTTACACCTCCGTTTGATAACCTACAGCCGCCAGTTCCGGTTTGGCGAAGGATTCCAGGCAAAGCAGGAGAGCCGCCGTCAACAGACCTTCCACAAATGCAATGGGAACCTGAGTGGGGGCAAATACTCCCAGAAACTTTACGGCAGAAGCTAGAACCCCGCCGGTGGGAGAAGGATGTGCCAGAGCCAGTTGAAGGCTGGTCACACAGTAGGTGAAAAGATCTCCCAAAAATGCGGCAAGGAAAGCGGCCAACGCTTTTTTCATCCCCAGCTTTGTGGAAAGCTTATAAAGGCCAAAGGTCAGAAGAGGACCTGCGATCCCCATGGAAAAGGTGTTGGCTCCCAGGGTAGTGACGCCGCCATGGGCAAGAAGCAACGCCTGAAAGATCAGGACGATCAGTCCCAGGACGCTGGTAATGGCAGGGCCAAACAGGATGGAGCCAAGCCCTGTCCCCGTCATGTGAGAACAGCTCCCTGTAACAGAAGGGATCTTTAAAGAAGACAAAACAAAGATAAAGGCGCCGGCCATGGCAAGGAGCGTGATGGAACGCGGGTGTTCCCGCAGACTCTTTTTGGTCTTCATAAGACCTGCAAGGAGAAAGGGCAGACAGAGCGCCCCCCAGGCAATGCAGTAGGTCAATGGAAGATATCCCTCCATGATATGCATGGCGTTGGCAACCGGTGTGACGGAACAGCCAAAACTTAAGATGGCGATCCCGGCGATGCATTTTTTTTGTGTGTGGGTCATAAAGCTACTCCTCCTTTAGAATGATGTGGGAGCGATGGTGGTTGTTGCACGAAAAAAACACGGGATCATCGCTCGTAATCCTGTGCGAAGCGTTACAAAAGGCAGGTCTTCTGACTTGGGGATCCACATATGGCAGAGCCTTCCCAGATGTCTGGTGGCAAAAAACTGACATACTCCTCCGATACAGCGGCGTGACCGTGCGGGATTTACACCCGGCTTCCCTATTCTCCTGACTTTACAGGCACCTTTCGCATTTCATTCCATTTTATCATAGCCCAGAGTGAAATTTCTGTCAATCATCATTCCCGGAGAAAAGGGCGGATATGGAGACGGGTACTTTGGGGGGACGGCGGGCAGAAAAGAAGAAAGGCTTGCATTTAGAAAAGGGTATGCTATCATAGAAAACGAAGAAAAAAGAGAGAGGAACCGAATATGAAACAACCATATTTTCCCGTTTTTTTAGATCTCTCCCGGAGGGAGATCCTGGTGGCAGGCGGAGGGCAGGTAGCAGAAAGAAGAGTCAGGTCTCTTCTTTTATTTACGGACAGAATCTGTCTGGTATCGCCGGAAGTGACGAAAGATCTGGAAAAGTGGGCTGCCGAGGGACGGATCGTCTGGAAAAAAAGAAAGATCCGGGCAAAGGATCTGGAGGGAAAGGATCTGGTGCTGGCGGCAACAGACGAGGCGGACTGCAACGAACAGATCGTGAAAGACTGCCGGAAGAAAGGAATTTTGGTGAACACATCGCATAAGAAAGAATTATGCGACTTTTTGTTTCCGGCCCTTGCCTGGAATGAAAAGGTGGTGGCGGGAATTTCCTCCGGTGGAGAAGATTGTCACGCTACCGTGGAGGCAAGAAAAAATATACAGAAATTACTGGGGAAAGACGGGACATCCATATGAAGAGACAAATTGTGATCGGCAGCAGAGGAAGCAGGCTGGCGCTTGCTCAGACGGCGCAGGTGGCGTCTTATATTGAAGCGGCGGATCCGGAGATCATAGTAGAAATAAAAAAGATAGAGACGACAGGAGACAAAAGACTGGACGTCACCCTGGACAAGATCGGAGGAAAAGGGCTGTTTGTCAAAGAGCTGGACAAAGCTTTGATGGAAGGAGAGATCCATCTGGCCGTACACAGTCTGAAAGATATGCCCATGGAGGAATCAGATGAGATCCCGGTGGTAGCCTACTCCAAAAGAGAGGATCCAAGGGACGTGCTGGTACTGCCCAGAGGAAAGCAGGAAGGAAAATACGGGGGGCGGATCGGCTGCTCTTCTTTCCGGAGAAGACTTCAGGCAGAGAGATTGTTTCCGGGAGCGGACTTTGTTCCGGTTCGCGGAAACATCCTGACACGGCTGGAAAAGCTGGACAGAGGAGAATTTGACGCTCTGATTCTGGCGGCTGCCGGCTTGAAACGGGCAGGTCTTTCCCACCGGATCTCCAGATATTTTTCTGTGGAAGAGATCCTGCCGGCGGCAGGGCAAGGGATTCTGGCAGTCCAGGGAAGAAAAGGACAGGACGTTTCGTTTCTGGCAGGCTATGGACAGCCGGCGTCTGAGGCGGCGGCTTTGGCAGAGAGAGCCTTTGTCAGGCGGCTGGACGGAGGATGCACTTCACCGGTGGCAGCCTATGCGGAAACGGTGGAAGGCAGACTTCATTTGAAAGGACTGTTTTATAACGGGACCGGATCCTATTTTATTGGAGAAAAGACAGGTCGCATGGAGCAGGCAGAGGAGCTGGGCATTTTGCTGGCAGAGGAAATGGAGAGAAAATATACCCGTTGAAACAAACACTCTGGCGGAAAAACAAACAAACCGGAGGAGCGGACGACAGGAAGGGAGTTCCGGAAAGGAAGCCGGGGAGGAAACACCGGAAAACGGGAAACAAAGAAGGACGGAAAAGGGAAAGCAAGGGGAAAAGATGGCGGAGAAACAGGGAAAAGTATGGCTGGTGGGAGCCGGCCCCGGAGCAGTGGGACTGCTGACATTAAAAGGAAAAGAACTGCTGGAAGAGGCGGATGTGATCGTATATGACCAGTTGGTGGGAAAGGAAGTTCTGTCTGTGATCGACACGAAGAAGGAGATGATCTTCGTGGGAAAGGAATCCGGCCACCATGCCGTTCCCCAAAAGGAGATCCAACAGATTCTCGTTCAGGCTGCCAGAGAAGGGAAACGGGTCGTCCGGCTGAAAGGGGGAGATCCCTTTTTGTTTGGCCGGGGAGGAGAAGAAGCCAGACAGCTGCGGGAAGAAGGGATCCCCTTTGAGGTGGTGCCGGGAGTCACCTCTTCCCTGGCTGTTCCTGCTTACAATGGGATTCCGGTGACGCACAGGGACTATGCGTCCTCCTTGCAGATCATTACGGGACATAAGAAGCAGGGAGAAAAGGATCCCCTGGCTTATCAGGAGATCGTAAAAGCAGGAGGTACCCTGGTGTTTCTCATGGGAGTTACAGCTCTTCCGAAACTGATGGAAGGCTTGATCCGGGGTGGCCTGCCAAAAGAAACCGGGGCGGCTGTTCTGCAGGAAGGAACGACGGCCCGGCAAAAAAAGGTTCTTGCTACGATAGGCACTCTGGCAGAGGAGGCGGCTCGGGAGGGCATCCGACCACCGGCTCTGATCGTAGTGGGGGAGGTCTGTCGGCTTTCAGAGGAACTGGACTGGTATGAAAAGCTGCCTCTTTCTCATACTCGGATCCTTTTGACCAGACCGCGGGAGACGATCCGGGAGACGGCGCGGAAACTGCGGCAGCGGGGGGCGGAAGTGCTGGAAGTACCGGCGATCTGCGTTTCTCCCGCAAGAGAGAGCGAAGAACTGAAAGAAGTGGGCCGCTCTCTGGAACGCTGGACCTGGATCGTGCTGACCAGCCAGATCGGAGTCCGGATGTTTTGGGAGCAGATGAAAGTGTGGAAGAAAGATATCCGGAGTCTGGCAGGAGCCAGATTTGCAGTGATCGGACCGGGAACCAGAAGGGAACTGGAAGAACGGGGGATCTATGCGGACTTTATGCCGGAAGTTTATACGATAGAGCAGTTGGCAAACGGATTAAAGGACAGGATCCGCCGGGAGGACAGGATCCTGATTCCCAGAGCCGGGAGAGGAAATCCTGTATTGCCGCAGACCCTGAAAGAGGTGTGCAAAGATGTAAGGGACGTTGCGCTTTACGACACCGAGTGCCAAAGGCTGCCCAGGATCTCCTTGTGGAAAGAGCTGAAAGAGGAAGACACCTATGTGATGTTTACCAGCAGCTTCGGGGTGGTCTGCTTTGTGGAACAGCTGGAGAGGGAAAGAGCAGAAACAGGCAGGAAAGAGCAGGAGACGGACGGCAGACGGTACGACCATATCCGCGCCCTCTGCATTGGAGAAGAGACGGCAAAGAAGGCGCGGGAGTACCGGATGCAGTGTTATGTGGCAGAAGAAGCGACCGTAGACGGATTGCTGGAATTGACGGAAAGGATCAGACAGAAGAATGGAAAAACGACCGAGAAGATTAAGAAGCAATGAGATCATAAGAAGGATGGTCAGGGAAACCAGAGTGGATAAGGCCTCTTTGATCTATCCGATGTTTGTAAAGGAAGGGGAGGGGATAGAAGAACAGATCCCGTCCCTGGAAGGACAATACCGATACAGCGTGGACAGACTGGCTTATGGGCTGGAGGAAGTGGAGCGGGCAGGCGTTTCTTCCGTCATGCTGTTTGGGATTCCGGGTCAGAAGGACGCTTGTGGGAGCGGCGCCTATGCGGACGATGGGATCATTCAGAAAGCGTTAAGAGAAGGGAAAAAACGATTTCCCGGTCTATATTTCATTACAGATGTCTGCCTGTGCGAGTACACATCCCATGGGCACTGCGGTATGCTGCAGGGCGATAGGGTAGACAATGACAGCACCCTGAAAGTCCTGGAAAAAGTGGCTCTGTCCCATGCAGAGGCGGGAGCGGACATGGTAGCGCCATCAGATATGATGGACGGGCGTGTCAGAAGTATCCGGGGAGCTTTGGACAGACAGGGATTTACGGAAATTCCTATTATGTCCTATGCGGTGAAATATGCGTCCGGTTTTTATGCTCCCTTCCGGGAGGCGGCAGGCTCGGCGCCCGCCTTCGGAGACAGGAGAGGATATCAGATGGATTATCATAATCTGCGGGAGGGCTTGAAGGAGGCTCTTTTGGACGAGGAGGAAGGGGCGGATATCCTGATGGTAAAACCGGCCATGACTTATCTGGACGTACTGACCAGAGTAAAAGAGGCCACCCACCTTCCGGTGGCGGCCTACAGCGTCAGCGGAGAATATGCCATGGTAAAGGCGGCGGCCAGACAGGGGTGGATCGATGAGGAAAAGATCCTGTGCGAAATGGCGGTAGCGGTATTTCGGGCGGGAGCCTCCAGCTATCTTACCTATGGAGCCAAAGAGCTGGCCGGGTGGATGGACGAAGGCAAACTGGGTTAAAAAGACAAAAGAAAGCAACAAAGCTTACAGATCCTGTAACCGTTCGATTTCCCGGAAGAAGCCGGGATAGGAAATGCTGCAGCATTCCCAGTCATCCAAAGTGGAGGGGGTTGCGGCGGCAAGAGCGGCAATGGCAAAGGCCATGGCGATCCGATGATCTTTGTAGGAGGAAAAAGCGGCGCCGGATGGGCACTGTTTTCCGTAGATACAGATCTCTTCTTCCGTAAAGGACACCGAAATTCCCATAGCGCGCAGGTTGGAAACGATGGAAAGGATCCGGTTGGACTCCTTAAACCGAAGTTCTCCGATCCCCCGAAGGATGGTTTCGCCCCGGGCAAAAGCGGCGAGAACGGCAAGCATGGGAAGCTCGTCAATGAGAGAAGGGATCTCTTCCGGAGAAACTACCGTTCCTTTCAGGAGGGAATGACGGATCAGAAGATCGGCGCAGGGCTCCCCCAGGAAGGTCTGCGTCCGGGAAAAGGTCAGATCGCCCCCCATCCGCCGGCAGACGGTGAGAAATCCGGTACGTGTGGGATTGATTCCCACCCGGGGAAGGAAAAGGCGGGAATCGGGCAGCAGCAGGGCGGCGCCGATCCAGTAGGCGGCAGAAGAAATATCTCCGGGAACGGGAACGTCCCGGCCAAGCAAAGGAACAGAAGGCACAAGCGTGGTGATCAGACCGCCCTTGGGTCCTTTTTTTGTGGAAATATTTCCGCCAAAAGCAGACAGCATCCGTTCTGTATGGTCTCTTGCAGGAATAGACTCGCAGATGGAGGTTTTTCCCTTTGCGTAGAGCCCTGCCAGTAAAACGGCAGACTTCACCTGCGCAGAGGCAACCGGAAGCGTATAACGGATCCCTGTCAGGGCAGAGGGGCGGATGGAAAGGGGCGCTTTGCCGCTGCCATCCAAAGAGGAGATCTCTGCGCCCATCCGGCGTAGCGGGAGCAGGATCCTGTCCATGGGACGGCGTTTTAAGGAGGCGTCTCCGGTGATCCGGGAAGGAAAAGCCTGCCCGGAAAGAATGCCGGATAAAAGCCGTAAAGTGGTACCGCTGTTGCCGGCATCCAGTATAGAAGCAGGCGCAGCAAGACCGTCCGGGCCTTTCCCCTGGATCGTCAGATGCGGGTCGCTTCCGGGGGAAAGGCGAATGTCAATGCCAAGCTGTTTCAGACAGTTTAAGGTGGAAAGACAGTCTTTTCCTCCGGAAAAGGAGAAGATTCGGGTAGTTCCGGAGGAGATCGCCCCCAGCAGAAGGGCGCGGTGGGTAATGGATTTGTCGCCGGGAACGACCACAGAGCCTTTTAGGCGGGAAGCAGGCAGAATGGTTTTGAGCTGCATAGGATACCTCCAAATGATTGTGCGATGGTTTTTAATAATAGATCCGGCTGCTGCCGTGTATCACGTCCTGGGTGCAAAGAAGGAGCCACGCGTTGGCGCCTTCGATATCCTTGCGTTCAATATACTCATACAAGGTAATGCTGACGGCATAAAGCTTTTGAATTCCGTGAAGATCACAGAAGCGTTCCCAGAGGGAGAGAATAGAAGAGTAGAAGGAACGGAAGATTAAAGGCAAAAGGGAATTGCCGGAAGCAATGGCCAGTTCATGCTGAAATTCAAAGGCGGCCAAGGCAGCGGCAGAGCCGGTGGGGGCGCTTCCGATGGCTTCGGCTTTTTCTTTCAAAATAGAAAGGTCATAGTCAGGGTTGTCCTGGATCAGGCAGGAAATAGCCAGACGATCCAAGGAATCTCTGACCTGCAGGATGGAACGGATCTCTCCCTCCCGCAGACGGCCTCTGTTGTAGCGCATAATAGCCTTTAAGGTTTCCAGGGTTCCCTTTCTCCGGTAGTCGGCAACGAAGGTGCCGACCCGGGGGCGCACCTCTAAAAATCCCATCCGCTCCAGTTCTATGATCCCGGAATTGACTACAGAGCGGCTGATCCCCATCTGCTGGGAGATGGTGCGTTCCGGGGGAAGAGGATCCCCCACCCGGATCTCGCCGGACAGGATCATGGTCTGTATGTGTTCGATAAAAATTTCTTTCAAGGTGGGCGATACGATTTTTTTAAATTCCATCTACATCCTCCAAATACTGGCTTGTGGTTCAACCAAAAATATATAGTATGAATTCATTATAGGACAGTTATTACAAAAATACAATAGAAAGATAGAAAAAACACCTAAAAATAGACAAAAAATCTTGACAATAGTTTAACGAAAAGGTATGATTTTTGTAATAAAAAAGATGGACTTCTGGTTGAATCAGAAAATACACGGAGGGTTTTTATGGAAAAATTTAAAGTATTGGAAGTCAAGGAAAGTATTTTTCAGAAAAACGACGAAAGGGCGGAGCTTTTGCGGAAGGAGATGAAGGAACAGAAGACGTTTCTGCTGAATCTGATGTCTTCTCCGGGATCCGGAAAAACCACGACTCTGACCCGCACGATCCAGGCACTGCGGGAAGAAATGAAGATCGGCGTAATGGAGGCGGACATTGATTCCGATGTGGATGCACGGACCATCCAGCAGACAGGAGCCAAAGTGATACAGCTGCATACCGGGGGCATGTGCCATCTGGATGCAGAGATGACCAGACAGGGCATAGAGGCTCTGGGAACGGAGGAACTGGATCTGGTGGTGCTGGAAAATGTAGGAAATCTGGTGTGCCCGGCGGAATTTGATACAGGCGCCACAAAAAACGCCATGATCTTAAGTGTGCCGGAGGGGGACGACAAGCCGTTGAAATACCCGTTGATGTTTTCCATCTGCGACGTGCTTCTGGTCAACAAAATGGACGTGGCGCCTTATTTTGATTTTGATCTGGAAGCCTGTAAAAAAAGAGCCGGAGATCTGAATCCTGATATTCAGGTGATTCCGATTTCCGCCAGGACGGGAGAGGGACTGGAAGAGTGGCTAAACTGGCTGCGAGGACAGGTAAAGAAGGCGAAAGCATAAGAAAGAAGTGGTGATCGAAAACACCAGAGAAAGAGGAGGAAAAGAGGAATGGGAAGTCAAACGACAAAAATGATTTTTCCGCCGGGATATGTATGCAGATACGATGAACAGGTGATGCGGCTTGCCAATATGATGGGACGAAAAAAGCCAAATGTCCGGCCGGGAGGAAAAGGTTCCCTGCAGTGGGATGACCCGGAGTATGTGATCCTGGAGGCAGGCGTCACCAGCGAGATGGCAGAGGTGGGGCTGTGTCTGGGCTCCTATGAAAAGCATTCGGCGGCGGAGGTGGCGAAGAAGCTGGGAAAAAGCGAGGACTACTGCCACGAGCAGCTGATGAAGCTGGCAGTTTACGGAGCCTGTTTTGTAAACCGGGTGGAAGGCGTGGATCTGTTTTGGACAGAAACCTGGATTCCGGGCACCATGGAGATGATCGTCAACAATATGGATAATATTGAAAAATATCCCATTGTGGCCTATGCGATGGAAGCCTACGGAAGGGTACGGGGGCCCTTAAGCTCCGGAGCCTTTCCGGTGGGAGTGGGACTGATGCGTGTCATTCCGATCGAATCTGCCATTGACGGGGAAAGCCGGAAGGCAGGATATGAAGAAATCTCCAAATACCTCAATGAGAATGATCTGTTTTCCGTATCCAACTGCTCCTGCCGGACAGACCGGGAGGTGATGGGAGAGGGCTGCGGACATTTAAAAGAGGATATGTGCATCCAGATGGGACATGCGGCGGAGTATTACATCCGCACAGGAAGAGGCAGGCAGATCACCAGAGAGGAAGCCTTTGCGATCCTGAAGCGGGCGGAAGAAAACGGACTGATGCATGAGATCCCTAATACCGACGGACCGGGGCATACCCATGCTATCTGCAATTGCTGCGGCTGCGGATGCCTTTCCATGCGGACGGCGACCATGTTTAAAAATGTAGACATGATCCGCTCCAACTACAGGGCGGTGGTGGACCGGGAAAAATGTGTCGCTTGCGGACGATGCGTGGAAAACTGCCCGGTGAATGCATTAAAGCTGGGACAAAAGCTCTGCTCCTCCACACCGGTGGTAACGGACATCACCACCAGGATCACGCCGAGAGACGAGGTGTGGGAAGAGGATAAATGGAACGAGGAGTACCGCACCAACCGGGAAAACGTGGTGGATTCCGGGACGGCTCCCTGTAAGACCAACTGTCCGGCTCACATTGGGGTACAGGGGTATATCAAACTGGCGGCACAGGGCAGATACCAGGAAGCGCTGGAGCTGATCCGGCTGGAAAATCCTTTGCCGGCAGTCTGCGGCAGGATCTGCAACCGCAGGTGTGAGCAGGCCTGTACCAGGGGCGAGGTGGACAGTCCGGTAGCGATCGACGAGATCAAGAAATACGTGGCGCAGCTGGAGCTGGATCCTGCCACGCGGAAGATCCCCGAAAAGAGGCACGATTACAGCGATAAGAAGATCGCCGTGATCGGATCCGGGCCGGCAGGTCTTAGCTGTGCGTATTTTCTGGCGCTGGACGGATATCAGGTAACCATCTTTGAAAAAGAGGAAAAACCGGGAGGGATGCTGACCCTGGGGATTCCCGGCTTCCGACTGGAAAAAGCGGTGGTGGAAGCCGAGATCCAGATCATCCGGGAGCTGGGCGTGGAATTCAGAATGGGCGTAGAGGTAGGAAAGGACGTGACTCTGACGCAGTTGCGTCAGGAAGGCTATCGGGGCTTTTATGTAGCCATCGGGGCCAGCGGAGGCAGAAAGCTTGGGATTTTGGGAGAAGAGGCAGAAGGTGTTTTCACGGGAATTGATTGTCTGAAACGGATCAACCGGGGAGATGTGGTAGATCTGTCGGGCAATACCATTGTGATCGGCGGAGGCAATGTAGCGGTGGATGCGGCGAGGGCGGCAGCGCGGCTTTCCCAGGGAGAAGTTCGGATGTATTGTCTGGAAAGCCGGGAGGAGATGCCTGCTTCCGAGGAAGAGATCCAGGAGGCTTTGGAGGAAGGTATCCATATCTGCAACGGCTATGGTCCGGTTCGGATCGCAGAATCCGGCGGAAAGGTAGAGGGTGTGCTGTTTCAGAAGTGCCTGTCTGTGTTTGACGAAGCAGGGCGGTTCGCACCGGTGTTTGACGAAACAGATACGATCCTGGTGCCGGCGGATCATGTGGTGGTAACGGTAGGACAGTCTATTCAGTGGGGAGATCTTTTGGAAGGAACAAAAGCAGAGCTGCGCAGAAACAACACGATCGTGGCAGATGCGCTGACATACCAGACGGGGGAGGCAGATGTGTTTGCCGGAGGCGACTGCTGCAGCGGGCCGGGCTTTGCTATTGACGCTATCGCAGCCGGAAAGCAGGGAGCTATCTCTCTTCACCGGTTCGTACAAAACGGACAATCCCTTGTGATCGGACGGGATCGAAGGATCTACAAAGAACTGGACAAAAAGGGAGCGGTACTGGAAGAGTACGACAGAACGCCCAGACAAAGACCGGACAATCTGGATGGTGTGGGACACAGAAGCTTTGCAGACGGAAGAGGCGTGCTGACAGAGGAGCAGATCCAGAAGGAAACAGCAAGGTGCCTGGGATGCGGAGCAACGATGGTAGACGAATATATGTGTGTAGGATGCGGACAGTGCACCACCAAGTGTAAATTCGACGCCATTCATCTGGAACGGGTCTATGACGGAGCGGGAGTGGAGTTTACAGAAATGAAGCCGGTGGTCATCAAACAGATGGTAAAAAGAAAAGGAAAGATTGCGTTTAAGAAGATCAAGAAGAAATTCGGCGCAGTATAGGAGGCTGCCATGCATGAGCTGGGCATTGTATTTGAAATCGTAAAAAAGCTGGATGAGGTTGTCAGGCAGTCTGGGATAGACCCTTCCGAGATCGCAGAAATCCTGCTGGAGCTGGGAGAAGCCTCCACCATCGTGCCCAAGTACCTGAAGGAATGTTGGCCGGCGGCGACAGACGGAACAGAGTTTGAGCATGTGGAAATGAAGATCCAGGTGGTGACGGCCACCGTCCGCTGCAAGCAGTGCGGGAAGGTTTACGAATACCTGAATCAGGGAAAGGTCTGTCCCGGGTGCGGAAGCGAAGCCTGTTCCATTGTGACAGGAAGAGAGTTTTATCTGAAGGAGATCCATCTGTTTTATGAGGAGGAAGAAGTCTGAAAAAGCAAAAGCAGACGAAGAAAGGAGAAGAGTATGTTTACGTTTCACGGAACGAATACGATTTTAATGTGGGTGGTCTGGATCTGTGTGTTGGCCGCGTTGTTTGTACTGAATGAAGTTGCAAGGAAGTCAAAGGAACTGGGATTTGTGTTTTTTGTGATCCTGCCGGTGGTGCTGTCGATCCTCTGGTTTACCGTATTGAAGGGACGCTCCTACACCGACTGGTTCCATCTGGCGAAGGTGTATTCTTCCACGGCCGGTTGTATCGGATTTTGGGCCATCCGGTTTGTGGAAGGAAAGAGAAAGGACGGAAGTGTGTGGAGGCTGCGGGACTACAAGCTGGCCCTGGCTTTTCCGCCGTTGATCCTGGCTATCAACATCCTGGAGGCCTGCGCCAGAGATATTGAGGTGGGAATGGTCTACCCGGTGCTTACCAGAGTGCAGGAAGAGGGCGCGGCCCATACCGTCTTTCAGTTGATGGGAGGATCCTGGAACTTTATGAACGCAGCGGCAGGGATCCTGAATATCCTGACCATCACCGGCTGGGTAGGGATCTGTGTCCGGAAGAAGACAACAAAGGATCGCAGCAGGGATATGGTGTGGCCGGACATGCTGTGGTTCTGGATCATAGCCTATGACCTCTGGAATTTTGCCTATACCTATAACTGCCTGCCACATCACGCATGGTACTGTGGGTTTGCCCTGCTTCTGGCTCCCACCATCTGCTCCTTTACTGTGGGGAAGGGAGCGTGGCTGCAGCACAGAGCCCAGACGCTGGCTATCTGGTGTATGTTTGCCCAGACATTTCCAACATTCCAGGATAACAGTATGTTCCGGGTGGATTCTACCTACCATCCCATGATCTATGCAGCAGTCAGCTTCACCGCTCTGATCGTCAACCTTGCCGTCTTTGTATACATGCTGCGGAAGGTCAGACAGACCGGAAAGAACCCCTACAAGGAGGAATTGTACACAGATCTGAAACAGTATCAGGAATTTAAATCCCTGGCAGAATAAAGAGAGACAGAGCATCCGAGTCATCATGGTTTGAAGATGGCCGGGTGCTCTTTTTGCGGTGGGAGAATGTTCGGTTTGGGAATTGATTTGAGGGAATGCTTTTGCCTTGTGGGAAATCGCGCATAAATTAACGACAAAACAGATATCGCAAAAGAAAAAACAGAATAGAATATTTTTGTGCAGGATGTTGTGCACAGGAAGAGGTATATGGAGAGAGAAATATTATAAAAATATATAGAAAAAATAAATAGCAGATTATTCAAAAAAAACTAACTAACTTAGAGTAAAATTATAGTTGGCAAAAAGTTAAAAGGAAGAGGCCGAAACCTCTTCCAAATCATACAGACTTAACTTAGTATTTATTTTGCGAAGAATATATACAAAGGAGCTGTATGATGAATCTTATGGTAGACGAAAATGGTATAACTTTCAAGGAGATTGAAAAAGAAATTTTCAAAATGATCTGTGAAGCAGGCAGAGAACTTACGAAAGAGATCCTGGAACGGTATGATGAACATCTTCATGCAACAAGAAGTAAGACTGAATTAAGGGATAAGGGATACCGAAAAGCAACGATTAAAACTGTTT
>NZ_JAXFXH010000007.1:0-126249 GCF_034091795.1 Suipraeoptans intestinalis
TCGATAACGTAGGGAATGTAGTGCTCGCCCTTCTCCTGATCGAAGTATTCCAGGCTCTTGCCGGAGGCCTCCTGATGGCGGCCCAGGTCGTAGTTGGTGCGGTCGGCAATGCCCCACAGCTCGCCCCAGCCGGAGCCGAAGGGGAACTGGTATTCGATGTCGGTGGTGGCACGGGAATAGAAGGCCAGCTCGGCAGGCTCATGATCCCGCAGCCGCAGGGACTCTTCCTTGATGCCCAGGGAGGTCAGCCAGTTCTTGCAGAAGTCCTTCCAGTAGGCGAACCACTCCAGATCCGTGCCGGGCTTGCAGAAGAACTCGCACTCCATCTGTTCAAACTCCCGGGTACGGAAGGTGAAATTTCCCGGTGTGATCTCGTTCCGGAAGGATTTTCCGATCTGACAGATTCCAAACGGGATCTTCTTTCTGGAGGTTCTCTGCACATTTTTAAAGTTGACAAAAATGCCCTGTGCGGTTTCCGGCCTTAAATAAACCACATTCTTAGCGTCCTCCGTCACTCCCTGGAAGGTCTTGAACATCAGGTTAAATTCCCGGATCTCCGTAAAATTATGGCTTTTACAGGATGGACAGGGAATCTTATGCTCCGCGATATAAGCCTCCATCTGCTCGTGGCTCCATCCGTCAATGCTCTCCCCGATATCCAGCCCCGCTTCCTTTGCGTAGTCTTCGATCATCTTGTCGGCACGAAAACGCTCATGGCACTCCTTGCAGTCCATCAGAGGATCACTGAACCCGCCCAGATGTCCGCTGGCAACCCAGGTCTGCGGATTCATTAGAATGGCACAATCCACTCCCACGTTGTAGGGAGATTCCTGGACAAATTTCTGCCACCAGGCTTTTTTCACGTTATTTTTCAATTCTACACCCAGATTTCCATAATCCCATGTATTGGCAAGACCTCCGTAGATCTCTGATCCCGGATATACAAATCCTCTGGATTTTGCCAACGCTACAATTTTTTCCATCGTCTTTTCTGCCATACTTCTACCTCTCTTCCTTGTCCCTGTGTTCTTCGTTTATGTTTTATCATTATAGCCTGTCCCCCGTGCTTTTTCAAGGATTCCTTTCCTTCTCCGCGGCTTCCCCGGCTTTTCAGACTTCCGTCTTTCCTCTTTTTTCAGATCCCTGCTTTCACGGCAGAGAGTTCTCTTTTTGATCTGTCACTCTCCTGCGATCTGCTTTAGGATCTCCAATGTCTGAAACGTTTTGTCGATGTGGATCCTGCTATAATCTTTCCATAATGTTTCCAACTCTTCCTGAACCTGCCGGCTGACTACAAACTGATATAGCTGTTCCACCGGAGCGCTCAGGATATACTGCAGTGTGTAAACGGTAGAAGGGTGCAGCTTCCTCCCTTCCTCCTGACACTTTCCGCAGACCAGTCCTCCCCGTCTCATGCTAAATCGTTCCAGTCCTTCCTTTTTGCCGCAGAATACACAGCTAAATGCCTGCGGTCCTTCTCCGTTGATGGCAATGGCTTTCCATTCAAAAATCACCTGTACCAGAGAATCGGGAATGCTTTTTGCCGTCAAAGCCCGCAGTGACTGATACAAAAGCTTTAAAAGAAGGGTCTCATCCGTTCCTTCCCGCGCATAATAATCTGCCATTTCCAGGAAATACAGCCCGCGGCAGACCCATTTCGTATCGCCTCTCAGCTCCGAAAAATAATTGATGACTTCTGCCTGGACCAGCGTGTAGGAGCTTTTTCCTTCATATACTGTAAATTTTCCAAAGGTAAAGGCTCCTGTTGCCCCCAAAAGAGAACTCCCCTGCCTTCTTGCTCCTCTGGCAAATCCGGATATCTTTCCTCTTTCCTTCGTCAGCAGAACTACTCTTCTGTCATATTCTCCCACAGGCGTACTGGAAAGGATCATGCCGGTTACTTTGATTTGATTTACCACCTGTTTTCCCGCCTATCTTTCGTCTTTGTGATAGCCGAAATTCTTCATGAGAAATTCACTGTCACGCCATCCTTTTTTTACCTTGACCCACAGTTTCAGATTGACCTTTTCGCCCAAAAGCCTTTCTATTTCAAACCGGGCCGTGCTTCCGATCTTTTTCAGCATGGCTCCCTGCTTCCCTATGATGATCCCCTTGTGGGACTCTCTTTCACAGATAATGGCAGCGTCAATGTGCACGACCTTTTTCTGCTTCTGCATCCTTTCTATCACAACCGCTATTCCGTGGGGAATCTCCTCCTGCAGTGCATGGAGGGCCTTCTCCCGGATCAGTTCTGCCACGATCTGCCGTTCCGGCTGATCCGTGATGGTATCCTCCTCATAAAACCTGGGACCTTCCGGAAGGCAGCCAAAGGTTACCTTTAACAATTCTTTTGTGTTTTCTCCGTTTCTGGCTGAGACCGGAACGATGGCCGTGAAGTCGCACAGCTCCTTATAGGCATTGATGCAGGGAAACACCTCTTCTTTTTTGACGCTGTCGATCTTGTTGATCACCAGAATGACCGGTGTCCTCACTTCTCTTAATCGGGATGCGATCTGCCTTTCTCCTTCCCCGATAAAGGTAGACGGCTCCACCAGCCACAGGATCACGTCCACTTCTCCCAGTGTCTGCTTTGCGGTCTGTACCATATATTCTCCCAGCCTGTTTTTTGCCTTGTGGATCCCTGGGGTATCTACAAATACGATCTGCCCGGCTTCTGTTGTCAATACCGTCTGGATACGATTTCTCGTAGTCTGCGGTTTGTTAGAGGTGATCGCGATCTTTTGTCCGATCAGATAATTCATCAGCGTGGACTTCCCCACATTGGGACGTCCGATCAGGGTCACAAACCCTGACTTATATCCTGTCTCCATCTTCTTCTCCTTCTTTTCCTTTATCGAAAGAATCTCTCCTAAAATCCTGTGATCACATCAAACAGCTCTCTGTCTTCCCGGAGCTTTTCTTCACTTCCCACTACGCAGATCTGACCGGCTTCCAGCACCGCTTCCACAATATCCGCCAGCTTCCGGATATCCTCCTGACCAGCCTCCAGTATCTGCCTTCTTTCCTCACGGATCCGATCCAGCGTCAGTCCGCACATATGCAGGTTCATGGATCGATCCCCTGCTGCCGCCGGCGTCATAGGCTGATCCAGATTGCTGATGGTCCCAATGATGTATTTGGTCATGTCTCGTTCCGTCACCTGAAAAGTGCGGAGATACTCCACCACTCCCCGATATACTTCCAGGGTTTTTCTGAGATTGGGATCCCGGTAGGAGGCAAAATACCCCTCCCCTGTTCGACTGAATCCGCTCATACAGCCATAGGCTCCGCCCTTTACCCTTACATTCTGCCACAGATAGTCGTAGCTTAAAATCACCCGCAAGATCTGCAGGGTTCCCACATAGTCAAATCCTTTCTCCCGAAAATTTCCTGCCTGCACCACATACTGTACCTTGGACGCCGTTTGAAATCCTTCTTTTTCTTTTTTACAGGACACCGGACGGATCTTTGTCTGCGCCTGTCCCTTCCACAGCTTCTGTTCCAGGGTTTTGATACAGCTTTCTATCTCTGACAGCCGTTTCTTTGGCGCTGTGTAGCTGATACACAGATTTTCCCGGCAAAACAGTCTTTTCGCCAGCTCCCGCAACTGCCTCTTCAGTCCTTCCTTTTCTTCTTCAAAGTGTTCTTCCAGTCGTTTTACCACCTCATAGAAGGCAATGCCGCCGGTCAGCTCCTTGACCCTGGATGCCGGAGATGCATAGGACGCTGCCCGCCGGATCGCTGTGGCATGCCCTGCCGACTGGAATTTCATCAGCAGCCTGGATTTCACCATGGACAGGATCTCTTTCAGTCGTTTTTCATCCTCCAGTTTGGAACGAAGCAGCATTTCTTCTGTCATGCGAAATGCCACCGGAAGCTTGGGGAACAAAGCCTTTGCTTTCACTTCAAAGGTGCACTGGTACTCTTTCCCGGAAGAGTCGCCCAGATCCGGATACAGCTCCAAGGATGTTTCGATCCCTCCTGTATGTACGTTGATCTCGTCAAAAAATTCTCCGTACTCAAAATTCTCCGTATCAATGATTCCGAGAACCGCCTGCAAAATCCCCACATATGGCAGCAACTCTTCTTCTATTCCGGTAAAATAAAACAGAAAATCCACATATCCGATGCCGTTGGTCTCAATGTCATGGAGGATCACCGGCGTCTCGGAAACCATGATCTTTTCATTGTATACCGGCTCTACCTCCCGGGAAATATCCGTCCGCTTCAGCACCGGAATCTTTTGGATGTCTTCTTCTCTTTCTTCGGAGGACTGGTATTCCAGAAGTCTCTGTGTCTGCCGTACCAGGGCTTCCCTCTCTTCTTGGGCCAGGCTCTCTTTGTAGGTCTGCAGCTTCTCTTCCAGTTCCTTATCCAGCCTGAGCGTCCTTCCTTTTTCCGGCAGGACCGTCACCACCGCTCCATGTGGATTTTCCAGCAGATAGGTTCGGATCAGGTCTTCATAATATCCTGTGCCCACCCTTTCCCGCAGCAGCGGAAACAACGCCTCTGCTTCCAGGTGGAGAAACGGACTATTATCATCATACAGCCAGCTGTCCATCATCTGAAGTCCGTACATCAGCCCTTTGGGATAGTTCCCAAAATCCGCCTCCTTGCTCCGGAATTCATGATAGTTGATCCCTGCCTCCAGCGCTCTTTTGTCGATCCCCTTTTCCACCAGGTGGCGCAGGGTGTCCTCCACCGTCTGCACAAAAGCTTCCTTTTCCTCCGGATTGGCATTCTTTGCCACTACGGAAAAGACAGGCTGGTAGGTGCTGTTATCATAGGATCCCATAATATCTTTCCCGATCTGTTGTTCCAGCAGTGCTTTCTTCAAAACGGCTCCCGGCGCAGAAAGAAGGACATAATCCAGGATCTGAAATGCCAGATACAGCTCCCGATCCAGATTGGTTCCGATCACCTTATTGTAGGACAGGTAGGTGTTGTCTTCCTCCCCTTCTTCGTTGGTAATAGAATAAAAGATCTCTTTTTCTTTCATTTCTGAAAACGGTTTTTGGAGAGAAATAGCAGAATCCACCTCCAGCTTCTGAAAATGCTGCAGGTATTCCGCATCCAGCCATCTCAGTTTTTCTTCCATGTCCATCTTCCCGTACAGATAAATGTAGCTGTTGGAGGGATGATAGTAGGTTCGGTGAAATTCCAGAAATTCCTCATAGGTCAGATCCGGGATACACTCCGGATCCCCTCCCGATTCGTTGGCGTAAGAAGTATCCGGAAACAGCGTATTCAGCACCACCCGGTCCAGCACTCCCTCCGGCGAGGAAAACGCTCCTTTCATCTCATTGTAGACCACTCCGTTGTATTCCAGCTTTCCCTCTATATCCTCCAGCTTGTAGCTCCAGCCCTCCTGCAGGAAGATCTCCTTTTTCTGGTAGATATTAGGATAAAATACTGCGTCCATATATACATGCATCAGATTCTGAAAATCCTTGTCGTTGCAGCTTGCCACCGGATAAACCGTCTTGTCCGGATAGGTCATGGCATTCAAAAAGGTGTTCAAAGAGCCCTTCACCAGCTCCACAAAGGGATCCTTTACCGGAAAATTCCGGGATCCGCACAGCACAGAATGCTCCATGATATGGGGAACGCCTGTACTGTCTTTTACCGGCGTCCGAAACCCGATCTGAAACACCTTGTTTTTGTCTTCGTTCTCCAGCAGAACCACTCTGGCTCCCGTCTTTTTATGCTCCAGAAGGGTAGCTTTGGCGGAAATTCCCTCCAACACACTCTCTCCTTTGACTCTGTATGCATCCACTCTTTCTATACTCATGAACAGATAAATCTCCTCTCTTTTTTCTGTAAAATATCTCTTTAAGTATAGCATCCCCCCCTCAAAGGTGCAATAACGGAGCCTTCCCTTTTTCATGTCAAAAAGCGGCAAATCTTCCGATCTGCCGCTTTCCATGCTTCTGTATTTTTTATTTCCTAAGCCTCTTTTTCCTTCGAGATTTTCCGAATCACCAGCAGAGTTCCCAGCATTAAAAGGATTCCTACCGGAAGTCCGATGTAAGGATTCTGAACGAAGCCTACGATCACATAATTAACGAAGGATACTCCTGCCACCGTCAGTGCATACGGCAGCTGAGTGGTTACATGGTTGACATGGTTGCACTGTGCCCCTGCCGACGCCATGATGGTCGTATCGGAAATGGGAGAACAGTGATCCCCACATACGGCTCCCGCCATACATGCTGAAATGGAGATGATCATCATAGTCTCATTGGTTCCTGAGAATACTGCCACTACAATAGGGATCAGGATCCCAAAGGTCCCCCAGGAGGTTCCTGTCGCAAAGGCCAGGAAGCATCCTACCAGGAAGATAATGGCCGGAAGCAGATTGATCAGACCGCCTGCTGCCGAATCCATGACGCCTGCCACATATTTTGCTGCGCCCAGGCTGTCTGTCATGGCTTTCAAGGTCCAGGCAAAGGTCAGGATCAAAATCGCAGGTACCATCGCCTTAAAGCCTTCCGGAACACATTCCATGGATTCTTTAAACTTCAAGACCTTACGAGCCGCATAGAACACAATGGTGATCACCAGTGCAAAAAAGCTTCCCAGCACCAGCCCTACAGATGCGTCACTGCCCGAAAAGGCTTCTACAAAACTTGCGCCGGAGAAAAATCCACCGGTGTAGATCATACCGATCACACAGCACACAATCAGCATCAGGATAGGCAGGATCAGGTCGATCACGCCGCCCTTGCTTTCATCCACTTCCACCTCTGCATTGGCATAAGGTCTGTCCGGTGTCGTGTAGATATCCCCGTTGATGGCGTTCTTTTCGTGTACCCGCATCGTACCGTAATCCATCTTGAGATAAACGATGGCCAGCATCATCACAATGGTAAGAATAGCGTAATAGTTATAGGGGATGGCACGGATAAAGATGGAAAATCCATCCTCTCCCTTTACAAACCCCGTAACGGCCGCCGCCCAGGAGGAGATAGGTGCGATAATGCAGACCGGAGCCGCCGTAGCGTCGATCAGATAGGACAGCTTCGCTCTGGAAACGTTGTGCTTGTCCGTAACCGGACGCATGACGCTTCCTACCGTCAGGCAGTTAAAATAATCGTCTATAAAGATCAGTACGCCCAGAATGATGGTTGCCAGCTGTGCGCCTGTTCTGGTCTTGATCCGCTTGCCGGCCCAGCGTCCAAAGGCTGCAGAGCCGCCTGCCCGGTTCATCATAGATACCATAACTCCCAGGATCACCAGGAATACTAAAATTCCCACATTGTAGCTGTCAGACAGCACACCTATGATCCCGTCCTGGAATACATGGGTAACTGTTTTTTCAAAGGTAAATCCCGAGTAAAACAAACCTCCCATTAAGATCCCCACAAAGAGGGAGCTATAAACCTCCTTTGTGATCAACGCCAGCGCGATCGCCACCACCGGCGGGATCAGCGCCCAAAAGCTTGCATACATTTTAGGGACGTACTCCGCCTTTTCTGCTGCAAACGTTGTCATACAGCTACATACCAGAAGCATTGTCAGCGCAAATGCTCCCCCTAACCATCTTCTCTTGTTCCTCATCGTAAAAACTTCCTTTCTGTATCATGATAATTCCGGGAATTTTCCACGAATCGTAAAATGCCATGAGCGCACGCGCAGGCACACTCATGGCATAAACTTCTCTTACTTGAAATCTTATACTCTGATAGCGCTCCACGATTAGTGACAGTCCACGATATCTTCTACCGTAAACCAGAGAAAGGATGCGGGTCATCCCATCTCTTCGGCGATCTCCCCTTTCTCCAAAAAGCAGCTTCCCACGCTGTGGCTTTCCGGTTACTGATGAATCTCGCGCCTCTACCAAATTCCCTTTTAATACTTATAGCACAAAGAGGCCATAAAGTCACGCTTTATTTTTCTTTGGCTATAAGTTTTTTACTTTTTTACTTTTGTCTTGGTTCCGTCTTTTTTGCTTACTCTGCATCCGGCTTGTAAAGCTCTACCAGTTTCTTCAGATGTGTGTACTGGCTCTTAGCTTCTGCCTCGTTCTTTGCAAAGAGTCTTGCAGCCTTTTCCGGATTTGCTCTCTTCAGTGCATTGTAACGAACTTCTCCGTCCAAGAATGCCTGGTAGTCACCCTTAGGCTCCTTGCTGTCCAGAGAGAACTTGCCGCCTTCTGCTGCCGGATTGAACCGGAAGTTATACCAGTATCCGCACTCTACCGCCAGCTGCTCTTCTGTCTGCGCCTTGCCCATACCGGCCTTGATTCCATGGTTGATACAAGGAGCGTATGCAATGATGATAGATGGTCCCGGATAAGCCTCTGCCTCGGCGATCGCTTTTACCGTCTGGTTAAAGTCTGCTCCCATCGCGATCTGTGCCACGTATACATATCCGTAGCTCATTGCGATAGCTGCCAGATCTTTCTTCTTCGTCTCTTTTCCGCCTGCTGCAAACTGAGCGGTAGCACCTGTCTTGGTTGCCTTGGAGGACTGTCCTCCGGTGTTGGAATATACTTCCGTATCAAATACCATGATATTGATATCTTCTCCGCTGGCGATCACATGATCCAGACCACCGAATCCGATGTCGTAAGCCCATCCGTCTCCACCGAAGATCCACTGGGATTTCTTTGCCAGGAAGTCTTTGTTCTTTACCACTTCCTTGCATACGTCACAGTCAATGCCTTCCAGTGCTGCTACCAGTTTATCTGCTGCATCGCCGTTGGTCACGCCGCTGGCGAAGGTATCCAAATATTCCTGACAAGCTGCCTTTACTGCTTCCGATGCCTGATCGGATGCCAGGATGGTTTCCACATTTTCTTTTAGTCTCTTACGGATGGCTTTCTGTGCCAGCAGCATACCGTAACCGAACTCTGCATTGTCCTCAAACAGAGAGTTGGACCATGCCGGTCCCTTTCCTTCCGGAGTCACTGTGTAAGGAGTGGACGGTGAGGAATTTCCCCAGATAGAGGAGCATCCGGTTGCATTTGCAATGTACATCCTGTCTCCAAACAGCTGGGTGATCAGCTTGGCATACGGTGTTTCTCCGCAGCCTGCACAAGCGCCTGAGAACTCAAGCAGCGGCTGTTTGAACTGACTTCCCTTTACTGTTTCCGGTTTGAATTTGGCAACGATCTCCGGCTTTACAGGAATCTCTCTTCCGAAATCAAAGATCTTCTGTGCCTCGTCTGCGTTTGCTTCCATATTTTCAAGCACCAGTGCCTTTTCGCCCTTCTTTCCGGGACAAACGTTTGCACAAGAGCCACATCCGGTACAGTCATATCCGGAAACGCTGATCACAAACTTCATTCCCGGCATACCGATCATGTCGATAGCTTTTGTGCCTTCCGGTGCATTTGCAAACTCTTCTTCTGTCAGAGCCACCGGGCGGATTACCGCATGCGGACATACATAAGCGCAGCGGTTACACTGGATACAGTTTTCTTCTTTCCAGCACGGGATATCCACAGCGATTCCACGCTTCTCATAAGCTGCTGTTCCGGACGGCGTAGATCCGTCTGCGTATTCTGTAAAGGCAGATACCGGAAGATTGTTTCCTTCCTGTGCATTTACCTTTGCCTGCACATTCTTTACGAAGTTTACAACATCATCTGCTCCGCCTTTGATGCTGGGAGAGTGAAGGCCTTCGTCTTCGCAGTTCTTCCAGGAATCCGGAACGGTGATCTCCACTACCTGCTTTGCTCCCGCATCGATAGCGTCGTAGTTCATCTGAACGATCTTGTCGCCCTTTCTTCCGTAGGTTGCTTTTGCAGCCTTTTTCATCAGATCAATAGCTTCTTCTTCCGGAATGATGGACGCCAGCTTGAAGAAGGCAGACTGCAGCACGGTATTGATACGTCCTCCCAGTCCGATCTCTTTTCCGATCTTGATTCCGTCGATGGTGTACAGCTTGATGCCGTGGTTTGCGATAAATGCCTTCACCTGTCCCGGAAGGTGCTTCTCCAGTCCTTCCATATCCCATGGACAGTTCAAAAGGAAGGTACCTCCGTCTACCAACTCCTGTACCATGTTATACTTATCTACATAGGACGGGTTGTGGCAGGCCACAAAGTTTGCCTTGCGGATCAGGTAGGTGGACTTGATGGGTTCTTTTCCAAAACGCAGGTGAGACATGGTCACACCACCGGATTTTTTGGAATCGTAATCAAAGTATGCCTGTGCATACATATCTGTGTTGTCACCAATGATCTTGATGGAGTTTTTATTTGCTCCTACCGTACCGTCGGCACCCAGTCCCCAGAACTTACAGTTGATGGTTCCCTTCGGTGTGGTAACCAGATGTCCTGCCGTCTCCAGAGACAGGTTGGTCACATCATCCACGATACCGATAGTAAATCTTTCTTTTGCTTCGTTGTTAAACACAGCTACGATCTGAGCCGGAGTCGTATCCTTGGATCCCAGACCATAACGTCCGCAGTTGATCTTTACCTGATCGAATTTAGTTCCCTTCAGTGCAGAAACCACATCCAGGTACAGAGGCTCTCCCTGTGCTCCCGGCTCTTTGGTCCTGTCCAGAACGTTGATCACTTTAACGGTCTCCGGAATCACATCCAGCAGTGCCGGTGTGTAGAACGGTCTGTACAGACGCACTTTTACAACACCCACTTTTTCTCCTGCTTCCATCAGGTAATCAATCGTCTCCTCTATCGTATCACAGACAGATCCCATGGCGATGATCACCTTTTCTGCATCCGGCGCCCCGTAGTAGTTAAAGAGCTTGTAGTCTGTTCCGATCTTAGCATTTACCTTGTCCATATACTCTGTTACGATCGCCGGCATAGCATCGTAGTAGGAGTTGCTTGCTTCTCTTGCCTGGAAGAAAATGTCAGGATTCTGAGCAGATCCTCTGTGGCACGGATGATTCGGGTTCAGTGCGTGATTTCTGAAAGCATCGATGGCATCCAGATCTACCAGGTCCTTCAGATCCTCGTAATCCCATGTTTCAATCTTCTGGATCTCGTGAGAAGTACGGAATCCGTCAAAGAAATTGATAAAAGGAAGCTTTCCCTTCAGAGCTGCACAGTGTGCTACCGGAGTCAGGTCCATTACTTCCTGTACGCTGGATGCGCAAAGCATGGCAGCACCTGTCTGACGACAAGCATATACGTCGGAATGGTCCCCAAAAATAGACAGTGCATGGCTTGCAATCGCTCTTGCAGATACGTTGAACACTCCCGGAAGCTGTTCTCCTGCCACTTTATAAATATTGGGAATCATAAGCAGCAGCCCCTGTGACGCTGTAAAGGTAGTGGTCAAAGCTCCCGCTGCCAGCGAGCCGTGTACCGCTCCTGCCGCGCCTGCCTCTGACTGCATCTCTGTTACCTGGACTGTCTGTCCGAAAATGTTCTGTCTCCCTTCCGTTGCCCACTCATCGATGTGCTCAGGCATAACTGAGGATGGAGTGATCGGATAGATCGCCGCAACTTCGGTATACGCATAGGATACGTGAGCCGCAGCCTGATTACCGTCCATAGTCTTCATTTTTCTTGCCATTTCTATTGTTCCTCCTTATAAAATATGATACTTATAGTACAACATACCGTATGGATTCATTATATCCTTAAGATTGACAAAAGTCTAGCTATTATTCCGATTCCTTTTGTTCATTTTCCCATACAAAAAGGTTTCTTTCCACCTTTTTTGCCGCCCGCTCTGCCAAGAAGAAAGGACCTCCCGATCCGCCGTAAAACGGTTTGGGGGAGATCCCTTTTTCTTTCTGTCAGCCTCTTTCTCTTCTGCTGTGGCAGAAGTGTCGTATCTTATCCTTCTGTCGGAACGTCCATGTAATCGAAACCGGCGAACACAGATGCTCTGTCTGCCTTTCCGCTACACCTCTACTCCCTCCTGTGTCAGTCTCTCTGTCACAAATTCCCGGGATTCCCTGATCTCTTCCATGATGAAGGCAATGTCTTCCTCGCTGGCTTTGGTCATCTGGTAATGCTTTACACAATTGTGGATATAAGAAGTTTTTGCCCGTTTCAGGTCATAGGGCCTTGCCTTGATCATTCCCGGATGCTCCGGAAATACCAGACTTTTCCCTGCTACCTCTTCCTCCGGATCCCCAAACTGTACCTGGATGCCGTTTTTCTTCGCAAAGGTCAACTGGGGAAGGGTATGTTTCCCTGCTCCGGTGTACTCTGTTTCCTGCACGATAATGATCTCGTCCTGATCCATCTCCTGTGCCAGCGCAAAGGCTGCCGTCAGGGAAGTATTTCCTGCCGGGCCTCTCTCGTATCCTTCCAGGACTGCCAGAGCCTGCGTCATGTAAAATACTTCTCCCTGCTTCACCAGCACATTCTCATCCATGTATCGAAGCGTTCTGGCCGCATTTCTCGGACAATCCGACCGGTCCGGCCAGGTAATGAAAGGAATGGCAAAGCCTGTATGCCCGGTAGTGCAGGATTTTTTATTGAAATCGTCGTTGGAGGCCATGTGCAGTCCTTTCAGGTCGATGCTTGCCCCTACGATCTTTGTTTTCTCTGCGCCCGCCTTCTTCAATCCTCTTGCCGTGCCTGTCAGATTGCCGCCTCCTGCATTGGTGCAAACCACCACGTCCGGATCTTTTCCATAGCGTTCCCGGCATTGCATAGCCAGTTCGTATCCCAGCGTCTCCACTCCGGCGATTCCAAAAGGCGTATACAAGGAAGCGTTAAAATATCCGGTATCCTCCAGAAGTCCCAGGAAGGTGGTAAACAACTCCGGCCCCACCGTCAGCTGCACCACTTCCGCTCCCAGCGCTTCACAGATCCTCTGTTTTTCCAGGATTTCCGGCTGTCCCACCTTGTTGTCATCGTAGCATTCCTGCACCACGATACACTTCAGACCATAAAGCGCAGCCTGTGCCGCTACTGCCGCCCCGTAATTTCCGCTGGTTGCCGCGATCACCCCTTTGTATCCCAGTTTTTTTGCATGGTAAACCGAAATGGCAGCTCGGCGCGCCTTAAAGCTTCCGGAAATGTTGCACGCCTCGTCCTTTACCAGGATCCTGGCTCCCTTCCCCGGTTTTGCACAGCTTCTGGCAAGCGCCGTCAGGTTCCGCATTTCCAGCAAGGGCGTATTCCCCACTCCATGCTCCAGCTGGATCTTGCGCATCTCCTCCATAGAGTAGCCTGCTTCCTGCATCATCTTCTCGTAGTCAAATCCGATCCCCTCATATTCGAATTCCGCGTATTGAATCTGCATTGCCTGATGCATGATCTGGCTTTTTCTGCTGTTTAACGCCTGATAAGACATATCTTTACTCATGTGACACACCTCCCAGTATCTCTTTTACCTGTCTTTCGATCCGGATCAGCTCCGGCTGGAACTCTCCGTAATCATGATGGTACCCCGGATTGAGAGATACCAGCTTTCCCCTGACTCTTCTTCCTGTATTTGTCAGGATTTCTATCTCCTCCCCTTCTTTTTTGTCTTCACATGCTTCTCCCTTTACCCACATTTTCAGGCTGCATTTCATGGTGTCCTCCGGCACCTGGGGAGCTCTTTCATAGGCAGGCAGAACGATTGTCTCAATCTCCACCCAGTCTCCTTTTTTTACTTCAAACATCCTCTTCACCTCTTTCATCATCTGCGGTTATTCTGCCGCTTCTTCCTGAACGCTTTCCTTTCCGGTCATCTGCCTGTTCTTCCTTCCGTCATTTCTTCCGATCCCCAGGATCATGGTCACCAGCATAACCAGCAGCATTCCGTAGCAATAGAAGACGCAGGGCATTACCGCCGTTGCGTTTAGCGGAGCCGTGCTGTCCGCTGCAAATCCCAAGGTATAGATGATCGCCGGTGTCCAGGGCAGGGTATATACCAGCGTATTAGACTGTGCATCCATCAGGTTGGCGATACGGTAGGGGCTGATTCCCTGTTTTTCTCCCATGGGTTTTGCAAAGGACGCCCCCACTGCCAGGATCGCCGGAGCGTTCAGCCCCATCAGTCCCGACAGTACAATGATCATAAGAGAAATGGTCAGCTCTGTACTGAAGGGTGTTTTTGCAATCTTTCCCAGAGATTTCAAAAGCATCACGTCTCCCTCGCCCTGGCGCATGATATTGATGGAACCAAACAACAGCAGGGCCAGGATGCACACCTGGATCATACTGTTTAGTCCCGTATACAAAATACCGTCCACCGTCCGATCCAGTCCTTCTCCATGAACAGCGATCACCGCCGGTACCTGGGGATCCACCGCGTCGATCTGGATAAAATCAAACAGTCCGGCGCCTACTCCTACTGCAATCCCCACTACGGTTCCTATGGTAGTGGCAATGATGATATCTCCCGTTTTCACTGCGATCACAATGGTGACGATCACCGGAATGAACATCAAAAGCGTCTTGGGATCATAATCATAATGGGCCACTGCGCCCCCTTCTCCTCCGGTAAAAGCACCGTACACAAAGATGCAGATAATGGTGATCAGCCCCGCCGGAATGGCATATTTCAGACGGCTTCGCACCACGCCCGGCACGTCCACTCCCTGAGAAGTCGCAGAGCAGATGGTGGTGTCCGACACCGGAGCCAGATTGTCTCCAAACGCCGCTCCTGAAATGATAGCTCCTGCCAGCAGTGCAGGGTTTGCTCCCAGCGCCACGCCTGCCGGGTACAGGACTCCCATCCCTGCCGCGATGGTTCCAAATCCGGTTCCCGATGCGGTTGCCAGAAGCGCCGAAGCCAAAAACGTGATCACTGCAAACAGCGTACTGCCCACTCCTACGCTGGCCGCGATTCCCGCCACTCCGTCTGCCAGTCCCGACATTCTCAGTACCCGGGAAAATACACCCGCAAAAATCCAGCACACAATGGGGATGACCGCCTCTTTGCTGGCAATCCCCTCAATAATGGTGGACGCATAATGATATTTGTCCTTTGCCAGGAAAAACGGGATCAGCAACGCCGCAAATGCCGGCACCCATAGCGCTCCGTCTGAAATGGATCCCCATACAAAGGTCGTCGTGACGATCAGTATCAGGAACACGATAAACGGCAGAAATGATACCCAGGTTCCCCCATAAAATTCCAATTTTCTTTTTTTTGTTTCCATAAGTCCTCCTTTTCCTCTTGATAAACTGATTTTTATACTTATAGAATAAGCAAAATCTGTGCCAACTGATCCTTCCCCGGATTTTCCGCCAATTTTTTTCTTTCTTTTCTTTTTCCCACGCGGCAAGCCCTGCATTTTCAGGAGGTTTAAAGGATACCGCTGCTCCTCTTTTTTTCCGCTCACTTCTGCTTTGCCGTAGCAGCCGCCTTCCTTTTTCTTTTTTCTGTCCGCAAAAACGGGAAATAAATTTCCAGCCTGGTAATTTATTTCCCGCTTTATGTCTATTCGATCTCCCTTTTGTGCATTTTATTTCCATCTGTGTTTACAGCTTTGTTCCGGCTTTTATGTCCCTGGTTGCTCCGATGCTTCTGCCGGATCCTTTTTCGGGTTATTCTTCTTTTTTCCCCCTTGTGTCCTGCTTTTCCGTCACGATTCCGTACTCCGTGATCTTGTTGAACAACTGCCTTCTGCTAAGACCAATGGCTTTTGCGGTATCTGATATATGATTCCTGTGCTCTGACAGCGCATGCTGCAGATATTCCTTCTCAAACTCCTGCCTTGCCTGCCGATACGGCTTTACGCTTTGCCGCTTTCCCGGTTCCTGTCCTGCTCCCCGGCCTCCAAGCCTCAGGATCCCGTCTTTGGACAGGATCACCATGCGCTCGATCATGTTTTTCAGTTCCCGGATGTTCCCCGGGTATTCGTAATGATATAGATATTCCTGTGTCTCTCGGTCTATTTCTCTGATCGTTTTTCCGGTTTCCTTCTCGTACCTGGAAAGAAAGAACGGAATCAGATCCTCCAGATCCTCCCTTCTTTCCCGAAGGGGCGGTACCCTGATCTCGATGGTGTTGATCCGGTAAAAAAAGTCCTCCCGGAACCGCCCGGCCGCCACTTCTTTTTGCAGGTCACGGTTCGTTGCGCTCACCAGGCGGAAATCTACCGAGATCGCCTGGTTGGAACCGAGTCTGGTGATCTGCCGGCTTTCCAACGCCCGCAAAAGCATGATCTGCGTAGGAAGTCCCATCTCTCCGATCTCATCCAGAAACAAGGTGCCTCCTCCCGCTTCTTCAATCTTTCCGATCCGTCTGGCCGACGCTCCTGTGAAGGCTCCTTTTTCGTATCCAAACAGTTCTGACTCGATGAGATTGTCCGGGTAATTCTGACAGTTCACCGGAAGGAACAGTCCGTCTCTTCGCCGGCTCAGACTGTGGATCTTATTTGCCACGATCTCTTTTCCCACTCCTGTTTCCCCTGTGATCAATACATTGGCATTGGTATCCGCCACATCCTTCACCCATTCCCAGACCTCCTTCATCCTGGCATTTCTGCTGAAAACAAATGAATTTGTTTCTTTTTCTCCATCGTGCTGCGCCTTTCCCGCCTTCAGCTCCACCAGCTGCCCTGCCTTTTTGATCTCCAGCAGAAGCTCCTCCGGATGATTCCCTTTGATGTAATAGCCAAAGGCTCCCAGCTTCATGGTCTGTACGGCCGTTTCCACCGTTCCGTAACCTGTCACCATGATCACTTCTACCGTCTGCCGATAGGTTTCCTTGATCTGCCGCAAAAAGGCGATCCCGTCCGTCTTCGGCATCATAATATCCGTGACTACCAAAGGAAAGTATTCTTTTTCCAGCTCCTCCAGGGCCTGCCCGGCAGAATCCGCCGTTTTCACCAGGTATCCCTGACTTTCCAGAAGCAGTGCCAGGCTTTCCCTGGCCGAAGCCTCGTCATCTACAACCAGTATCTTACATCTCTCCTTCACGATCTTCCTCCTGTTGTACTTCTTCTTTTTGCGGGAAGGACAGCGTGAACTTGGATCCTTTTCCCGGCTCGCTCTCCACCTGGATCCTGCCTCCCATTTTTTCCACCTCATTGTACACAATGTACAGGCCCAGTCCCGTTCCTTTTCCGGTTTCTTTTGTGGTGTAAAAAGGGTGGAACAGACTTTCCATGGCCTCCTTCGGAATGCCGCAGCCCCAGTCCTGACAGGTTAAGACCACCTCTTTGCCCTCCCGTTTAGCTGACAGCCGGATCCGTCCCTCCTCTTCTATGGCATCAATGGCATTGGACAGCAGATTCATCAAAATATGCGTCAGCCCCTCTTCATTTCCCCGCATATACAGTCCTTCCCGGCAGTCTGTCTGAATCTCCAGAGATTTTCCTTTTGCCTTGTTGGACTCCAGCAGGATCACCGTATCCAGGATCTTTTTCACATCCAGCATACTGTCGTTGTCTCCGGATACTCTCCAGAAATTCAATACATTATCAATGATGGAGCCTGCTCTTTGCACACTTTCATCAATATAGCCGATGGACACCTTCTCACTGTCTCCCAGATTTTGACTGGACTTCAGCATAAAAGCGTGCATCCGTATGATGGATAATGGATTCCGGATCTGATGCGCCATCCCCGCTGCCAGCTGTCCGATAGCAATCATCTTGGAGGACTGCAGCAACTGTTTCTTATGGATCTCGTCCAGCGTAATATTTCGCAGGGTGATCATAACCTGCCCATTCTCTTTTTCCTTTCCTTTTACCCGATAGGCACGAAGCTCATAGATTTCTCCTTGGATTTCCAGTCGGATGCCTTCCTCCTCTTTCAGAGCCTCTATTCTCTCAGCCAGCTTTTTTTCCTCGATTCCGATCTCCTGAAAAAACTGTTCCAGAGACTGTCCCTGGACGCTTTCCCTTCGACCTCCCGCCTTTTTTACCAGCTCCCTGTTGGCGTTTTTAATGTTGCCCTTTTCGTCTACCATCAGGATGTATTCCGGAATGTTGTCAAAGATCAGCTGCAGTTCATTCCGGCTGCTTAACAGCTCTTTCGTCCGGTGTCTGACCTTCTCCTTCAGTGTATGGTTATTCCAGACGATCACCGCCAGAATCCCCACGCCTGCTGCGATTCCCAGAACGATCCACCGGAGATACTCCGTGACGGAATATACCTTTTTCAACGGGGTAGAGATTCCAAACCACTTCTGCTGGATCTGCTCCAGCTGTCCTTTTTTGTTGATCTCATGGATCGCATGGTTGACCACCGGCACCAGATCCTCGTGAGATTTCGGCATGGCAAGAACCACCGGCTCTTCATAAAGAACCTCTACCTCTCTGCGAAACTGCTGCCCACCCCCTTGCAGATGGTACAGTACGATCGGTTCGTCTCCCACTACTCCATCCACCTGGCCGTCTGCAAGAGCCTCCATCCCCTCTTCTACATCCTTGACATAGACCAGCTCTGCCTGCGGATAATTTTTTTCCAGATAGTTATTGGCAAAATCCCCCTTTTCCGTAGCCACTTTCATCCGGCCAAGATCCGACTTATTCAGGGAATCCTCCCGCCGGGTAACCAGCACCACCCGCAGATGATAAATAGGATCAGAAAACACGTATTGCTGCTTTCTCTCTTCGTTAATGAACATATCGCAAAAATCTGTTTTATCTTCTCTTAGATTTTGAAGCGCCTTCTCCCATTTATACGGCTCTGTCCGTATCTTTATTCCTAGTTCCAGAGACAACTGGGACATATAATCCACTACGACCCCTTTGTATATGCCATCTTTGTCCACATATCTAAGGGGAGGCGCATTGTCGTGGGCTCCGTAGATCAGGCTGCCGTCTTCTCTTACATACTTCTGCAAAATCTCCTGCTTCTTCTGTTCTCTTTGGCTCTGCTCTTTTTTTACCCCTGCCCATATGCCTGCCGCCAGCAGAAAAAGGATTCCCAGTCCCCACAGAATCTTTTGATGCCTTTTTCTCTGTTTCATTTTCCCTCTCCCTCTATTCCCTTCGATCTGCCCTTCCCGGGATTCCCATCTCCTGTCTATACTTTGCTATCGTTCTTCTTTTCACAAAGATGCCCTCTTCCCTTAATTGACTCTCCATCCTTTCATCACTGAGAGGATCCTGTTTATTTTCTCTCTCTGTCAACTGCCGGATCCTGGCTTTTATATCGTCTCCGCTTTGGATCCTGCTGCCGGGTTTTCCCTTATCCACTTCCGGTCCGGCTTCCCCGTTTTTGGGAAGTACCACTCCTTTTCCCTGAAAGAAAGACGCAAAGGGCACCACATCTCCTTTGGGCAACCGGACGTATTTGCCCTTTACAGCTCGGTGAACTGTTGAAATCCCTATTCCCATCTGTTCCGCCAGTTCCGTCATGGTCAGCCGTTTTTTCTCTCCTTCTCCCAGAAGGTATTTCTTTTGAACGTCGGCTGCCAGTTCTGCCAGTTGAAGCAGCGTATCCCTTCTCCGTTTGGTATGCTCCAGCAGCTTCCGGTACTTTCTCACAGAATTTTGAAAATACGCTACCAATTCTTTCTCATTGCTTTCTTCCATCATCCGGATGTAATTGGCATTCAGGCAATAAGACTGCATCCATCTTTCATTCAGACAGACTTTCAATGCCTGCTGTTCTTCCGTGATAGTGATGTCTTCCTCCACATAGATCGTCTCCCCCTCTTTTTGCGGTGTCAGAGGACTCATCTGGAATTTTTTCAACGCCTCTATTTTTTTTCTGATCTCTGCTGTAGACAGGGAAAATTTTCTGGACAATCTGCTGATGTGCCCCTTTGCCACCTCCTCCAGATCCTCCTCTACCATCTGCAGCAGGATCTCATCCACCTTTTCTTCTGCCCGGATCTGTCGGATCAGGAAGCTTCGCACATCCGAAGAAAAGATTCCAAGAGGCTCCAGCTTCATCAGAATGTCCAGGCAGGCCTCCACTTCCTCTGTTTCGCAGTGGACCGAGCTTGCGATCGCCTCCGGCGCCAGGCGAAAAAATCCATCCTCATCCAGCACTTCCACCAGATACCGAAACAGGTATTCTTCTTTTCCGGAATACTGACGGAAATCAATCTGTTCCAGGATCTCCTTCCTCCACCCGCTCTCTTCTGCCTGTTGCTCCCTGTGAAAGGACTCTTCCCTCCAGCTTTGGCTCCCCGTTTCCTTATAATCTACCATGGGATTTTCCAGGTATTCCTGATAAAACCGTTCTTTCAACTCTTCTACGGAAAGCTCCAGTATCCCCAAAGACTGGAGCTGCTTTTGGTTTAAGATCTGAGACTGGCACCTTTCCTGTCCTGCAGATAATTTCATGTTCTAATCCTCTCTATATTTTTTTCATTTCATAATCTTTGTACTGAGACCCTAAGATCCATGTTGGTCGCACATGCATTTTCATCAATGTATAGACACTCAAATTGGCCAACCATATAATTTCAAAAACTGGATAACATATCAATCCGTATTTCCTTATGCTATTTCAGATAGAACTACCCCGTTCTTATTGCAAAATGTTACACTTGCACAAGTCCATAAATCATATATAATACCTGTTATTTTACTACAGATAAAGACGATTTTCAAACAAAAGCAAGCGTCTGGTATGCCATATCGCCACAAAAAAATCAGCAGCCAAGAAAATCTCCCGACTGCTGATACTCCTATAATCTATCTCTGTTTTTTTCTTCTACCGAACAAGAATAACACTGCTCCCAGAGAAACCACGGCTATACTTCCGTAAAGAAGGAAATTACTGCTATCTCCTGTCTTTGGTGTACGTGTTGACTTGTTTGGCTTTTTCGGTACATCTTTGGTATTCGTGATCACGAAACCACTCTTGGCGTCCCCCGCCATCGTCATCGTGTATCCGGAAATTCTTTCTTCCTCCACCGTATAGATGATTTCTTTTCCATCTTTGTACTGATCAAGGTCTTTAAAGGTATACTGCCAGTGATTCTCTTTAGACAGTTTCTGCGTATCTACCTTCCTACCATCTGCATAAAGATGTACGGTAATATTGTCCGCTGCATCACCCACCCATTTCTTCGTAACCGGCACGGATACTCTGCCTGTAATCGTATTGGTAATTGTAAACCCTTCTTCGGCTGTTCCTGAAATACCCGTCGTATATCCATCCACTTTTACTTCATCGACAGTATACACAATTTCATGCCCATCTGTCTCATCATACTTCGGGAGATTTTTAAATGTATGCTGCCAGCTATCCTCTGCCGTTAAAACGGCGCTCTCTTTCTCCTGGCCATCTGCAAGAAGCTTAACTTCCACCGCATCGGTCGCCTTGCCTATCCATTGTTTGGTTACCGGAACAGATAGTTTTTCTGTATTGGTATTTTTTACCACATATCCGGATGTAGCATCCCCTGTAATCTCAGACTTGTAATTTTCTATCACATCTTCCTTGATGCTATACTTGATTTCTTCTCCATCCTTATACTTTTCGAGATTGGTAAACGTATGCTGCCAGCCGTTTGCCTTCGTTAATACGACAGAATCCATCTCCGTTTCACCTGCATACAAGCGAATCTTTACCGAATCTCTTTCCTTTCCTATCCATGTCTTGGTCACCGGCACTGAAACTTTTCCGGTTATGGTATTGGTAATTGTAAATCCGGTATCTGCCGTCCCCGTCATTCCTATATTGTAACCATCTATTTTCACTTCTTCCAACGTATAAACGATTTCATGACCGTCTGTTTCGTCATATTTGGGAAGATTCTTGAAAACATGTTTCCAATCATCTGCCGCCGTTAAAGTGACTGTTTCCTTCTCCGCGTTATCCGCAAGCAGCTTGATTGTTACAGAATCCTTTGCCTTCCCGACCCATCGCTTCGTCACCGAAACTTCTCTCTTCTCCGTGTTAACGTTTTTTACCGTAAATCCAGTTGCCACATCTCCTGTTATTTCAGACTTATAATGTTCTATTGCATCTTCCTTGATACTGTACTGGATTTCTTCTCCCGTTGTATTATACTGACGCAAATTGTCGAACGTACCTTTCCAGTTGCTTAGGGCATTCAGAGTCACCGTTTTGCCTGTATCTTTTCCATCTGCATAAAGATGTATGACAACCGAATTACCCGCTGGACCGATCCACTTCTTCTCTACTGCCACTGTTATTTTCTTAGGCTCATCTTTAATTGTTTTTAAAGCTCCTCCGTCCGGTGTAACCTCGAGAGTATACTCCTCCTCATTCAGCAGGTACCCCTTAGGCGCTGTTTTTTCTTTTACTTTGTACGTACCTTGTTTTAATATTCCCGAAGTCACAGTTCCATCCGTACCTGTTGTCAGCTCAAATTTATTCCCATCCGGTCCCGTAACTTCAAACACCGCGTTCGCCAATACGACGGAATTGTCCTCTGCATCCACTTTGGTCAGCTTGATTTTGCTGGCAAGATTTCCTCCCGCCGTTCCGCCTGCGTTCGAATCCTTAAAGGTTGATGTGTATTCCTTACTCTCGCCATCGAACACTAATTTCAACTTATTTGTCAACTCTGTCTTAGGTGTATAGGTTGTCTCATAGCTTAATCTGTACTGCTTGGTTCCAGCATCTCCAAGATTCAGCGCAAAAGACTTGTTTCCGGATCCAAAAGTAAGTTTTCCGGCAATATCTACGACGCTGATCGTCTTGACTGTTCCACCCTCATCATTATACTCTACCTCAGAAAGCTTGAAGGAATCGGTAATATAGGTTTCCTCTCCACTTATTTCATCGCTTATCACACAGTTTTTTAAATCCGACTTTCGGTAATTGATCGTTGCATACCACTTGACTCTATTGACCGTCTGACCACCTTCCGTTACCCGTTCTCCCCATTTGGAAAGAACATGATCGCTTGGAAGCCCTATTTTTGTGACTTTTAATTCTGTGGATGTCGTCTTTCCGTTAACCGAGACCTCAAACGTATTTATTTCATTATCTTTCGTTTTCTGTTTGTTGAACAGAGCGCCTAAATAAATCGTCCCCTTGACATTATATTTGTTGTTGATCTTATCATTAAATGTTACACGAATCGTCCCTCCCGCCGAATCATTCGCACCCGGAGTAACATGCGCACGTGCTATCACTTCTCCATTTGCATCGGTCAGATCAAAATCCGACTGAGAAAAAGATGGCGGAAAACGCATATTATCAGGAAGTTGAATATCGAAATAATCTCCCTCCTTCAGGACAGCATTCTCGTCCTGTACCTTCCAATCCATTGCAATATAAAAGGAATCGTTTTTATTGATCTCTGTGGCTTCCGTTCCTTTTGGTTTTTCAATTCTAAAATCTGTGATCACCGTGTCCACAACCTTGGCTGCTTCTTCCGCAAACACTGTCGTGCCAAATCCCTGGAATAACACACTGAATACCACCATTAGGGATAATGGTATCCCAAACCATCTTTTTTTCTTCATCCTTCTCATTTCCTTTCATTTTCATTTGATTTTTGGACTATAGTCAGGAATTTTGTCCTCTGCTTGCCCTTCTTTAAAAGAACTAATGTTTTCAAGTTTCCAAGATTCAAAATGTACCTCAAATTCCAGTTCACTTTCCTGCACAACTGTTGCCAAAAGGATTTTTACAACAATTTTTAGCAGATTTTGAGTATGCAAACCTTCAACACAAAGCATGTTTCGATTTCCAGAAATGGAACTTAACAGAACTGTTATTAAATGCAGACTTTTCCGACCGGTTTATGCTACAATACAAAAAATAAATTTTTTCTTATATTTAGGCAGATGCTCACAGCATAATTGGCTGTAAATAAAAGTCTACCTAAAATTCCACTTTTTTTCATGCACAGAAAACTTGGCATTTGATATTGACAAGCAAACTTGGCAGTGATATTATAATGACACCAAGTAAACTTGGCAAAGAAAAATGGAGGTGTTTATCATGAAGAAAGAAGAAATTTTGGAAAAGAGCCGTCTGGAAAATGATATTTCTGACGAACGAACAAAGTACATTGGATTAAAAGGAGCCAATTTTTCCATTGGTGTTCTGGTGTTTTTGTGGATCGCGCTTTCAAAGCTTGTCGAACTGGATGATTCCACCCGGTATATTATGGGGTTGTTGGTTCATACTACCTGTTTCTCCAACTTTGCATATCAGCTTACCCAAAACAGAACGAAAACAACCATTTTCTTTACGGTCATGTTTTGTGCTACTATGCTTTTCTATCTGGTGCTGTTTTTAAGATTTTATTTCAAAATTTTTTAAAGGTATGAAAAGATTATGGATGAAAAACTGACATTAAAAAATCGTTTGAAAGAAGCAAGATCAGAGCGCAAGCTGTCTCAAACACAACTTGCCGAAATGGTAGGTGTATCCCGCAATACTATTAGCTCGATTGAAACGGGACAGTTTAACCCTACGGCCAAACTCGCACTCATCTTATGTATTGCTCTTGATAAAAAGTTTGAGGATTTATTTTATTTTTAAAGCGAAACCATTTTGGGCTTATAGGACAAAACGTGTTGGGCTATAACTCTTGAAATATAACTCGCAAAATGCCATTTTGACTGCAAGCAAAAAGCGAAAGCGTTTTTCCTTGAGCAGTTCTCTTCGTTCTGCCTGGAAAAACGCTTTCGCTTTTTATTCTTAAAATCCATCAGCCGTCTTTTCCCTGTCCTTTCCCTCACAGAAAACGACGCCCTGACGGCACTTTCTTTCTTCTTTTTCTACAGCACAAAATACTTCAGCACAAACAAAACGGCCAGTACATACATCAGAATGCTGATCTTCTTTCCTTTCGCCTTACCTGTCAACAGGTTCAGAGCCACATAGGAGATCACTCCCATTGCAATTCCTTCAGAAATGCTGTAAAACAGCGGCATCGCCACGATACAGATATAGCATGGGATCGCTTCGGAAATATCGGTGAAGTCGATCTCCACAATATTGGTCAGCATATAGAATCCCACGATCACCAGCGCCGGCGCCGTTGCGAATGCAGGGATTGCCAGGAAAATAGGAGCCAGAAGCAAAGACAGACCAAACAGGATCGCTGTTGTGACTGCCGTAAGTCCGGTCCTTCCGCCTTCTGATACACCTGCCGCGCTTTCCACGAAAGTCGTAGTCGTAGAAGTTCCAAGAACTGCTCCCGCCGTGGTAGCAATGGCATCCGCCAACAGGGCTCCTTTGATCTTCGGAAGCTTTCCGTCTTCATCCAGCATCCCCGCTTTGGAAGAAACTCCGATCAGAGTTCCCAGTGTGTCAAACATATCCACAAACAAAAACGCAAAAATAACCACTACAAAACTTGGGCTCAGCAGATTTTTAAAGCTTAACTTTCCAAAGATAGGCGCTATGCTGGGTACGACCACACCACCTGAAAAATCAGGAAGAAGAGAAAAGAATCCCAGCTCCGGATTCGGAACATACACACCCGTCACCTGGCAGATGATCCCCAGGATCCACGTCGCCAGAATTCCCCATAAAATATTTCCCTTTACATTTAAGATCACCAGGATCGCTGTGATAAAGATCCCCAGGATCGCCAGGATCACTGTGATCCCTACATCGTGAAAGCTTGCTTCCACTCCGTTTACCGCATTGTAATTTTCAAGAGAGAACAACTGTACCAGTGTCGCTCCTCCGATCACGATCTTTGCATTCTGCAGTCCGATAAACGCAATAAACAGGCCGATCCCCACACTGACTGCCGCCTTGAGATTTTTGGGGATCGCATTAAAAATAGCTTCGCGGACGTTGGTCAAAGAAAGCAGGATAAAAATGATTCCCTCTACAAATACTGCCGCCAGCGCCATCTGCCAGGAATATCCCATTCCCAGAACTACCGTATAGGCAAAGTAGGCATTCAGTCCCATCCCCGGCGCCAGTGCAAACGGATAGTTAGCCAGTACCGCCATCATCAACGTTCCCAGCAAGGAAGCGATCGCCGTCGCTGTAAACACCGCTCCTCTGTCCATGCCCGTCGCTGACAACACATTGGGATTGACGGCCAGAATATAAGCCATCGTCATAAATGTCGTCACCCCTGCTACAAGCTCAGTCCTGACATCCGTGCCATTTTTACTCAGCTTAAACATTTTTTCTAACATACTGTTCCTCCTCTTCCTCTCTTCCTTCACTTCTTCATAACATAGTTATTCTAGCAAACCGGATTCTCAATGTAAACCAATCTACTCTGATGATTTTTTAATAGAATTTATAACCTCTCCTTATTAATTCAGCTTTTCTCCCTATCTTCCTTCATAACTTTTAGCTTATAGGACAAAACGTGTTGGTCCATAACCTCAAAAGAAAGTCCCTGTTGACCTAAGGTAGGAAAGTCCGTAGAGGCATACAAAAACAGGGACAGAAGCCTAAGCTTCCACCCCTGCTGTTTTTCTTTTTATCTTTCGACAGTCCATCCACCGTCCTTCTAGGCACTCTCGTCCGTTTTTTCGCCGGACGTTCCGATTGCCCCGGCCTTCTAAAGACTTTCCCTGACTTTTTTTCTCAGCGGAAGTACCATAGAGGGCGCCACCGAAAGTTCATCGATCTTCATATCCAGGAAAACCTCTGTCAGGCTCAGATCCGCCGCCAGCTCTCCACAGATGCCGATCCACTTTCCTTCCGCATGTGCGCTTTCTGCTGCCATCCGGATCATTCCCAGTACTGCCGGATGATGCGCATCATAAAAATCGTCCAGTTTCTGGTTCTGTCTGTCGATAGCCAGGGTATACTGTGTCAGATCATTGGTTCCCACACTGAAAAAATCCACCTCTTTTGCCAGGTCACGGCTGACCATCACAGCCGCCGGTGTCTCGATCATAATACCCAGCTCCAGATCCTCCCGGAAAGCAAACCCCTCTTCCCGCAGCTCCTCCTTGACTTCACGGACGATATCCTTGATCCTTCTTACTTCCTCCACCGAAATGATCATAGGGAACATAATGGCGATCTGCCCATATGCGGAAGCACGGTACAGTGCTCTCAGCTGCGTCTTAAAGATCTCCGGCTGCTTCAGGCAGATACGGATCGCCCGATAACCAAGCGCCGGGTTCTCTTCCTGGGCCAGGCCAAAATAGCCCACCTGCTTATCTGCTCCGATATCCAGGGTACGGATGATCACCCGTTTACCCGCCATATTTTCCGCAACTGTCTTGTACACGGAAAATTGCTGTTCTTCCGTCGGAAACGTTTCACTCTCCAGATATAAAAATTCACTGCGGAACAGACCGATCCCTCCGGCATCGTTTTTCAGAACAGACCCCACGTCCCCCAGATTGCCGATATTGGCATAAATATGGATCTTCTGTCCGCTTTTCGTCACATTTTCTTTGCCCTTTAATTCTTCCAAAAGTGCTTTTTTTGCCAGCTCTTCCGCTTGTTTGCTCCGCATTTTTGCCAGAGTCGCAGCATCCGGATCAATGTAAACGACACCCTCCAGTCCGTCTACCACAGCCTGCCTGCCGTCATACTCCGGCTTCAGAGCTTCTCCCAGGCCGATGACCGCGGGGATATTCATGGTCCTTGCCAGGATAGCTGTATGGGAGTTGGCAGAACCGAACATGGTGATAAAAGACAGAACGTTATCCTTGTCCAGCTGCACTGTTTCACTGGGCACCAGATCGTCTGCCGCAATGATCGCCGGTTCGGTCAGCTTCATCCCCTCTCCGCCGTTGTCAGAAAGGATCTGAAGCAGTCTTTCCGACACATCCTTTACGTCTGCTGCCCTTCCCTGCATATAGGCATCGTCCATAGCTGCAAACATGGCTGCAAAGTTGTCCGCCGTCGTCCCGATGGCATATTCCGCATTGACCCCCTGGGTGGTGATAATGTTTACCACAGATTCCTGATAGTCCAGATCTTCCAGCATCATCTGATGGATCTCAAAGATCATGGCGTTGGACTCTCCCACATCCTCCAAAGCTTTTTCATAAAGTGCCTTCAGCTGAGAAACCGCCTGATCTCTGGCGTCCGTAAAGCGCCGGATCTCCTGTTCTGTATCCTCGATCCGGTTCCTTTTAATGGTGATCTCATTTCTCTTGTAAAACACAAGAGGCCCGATAGCGATCCCGCCAAACACACTTTTTCCCGTCAATGTAATCATGGTCTTCATCCTTTCCTAAAAAGGGGCCGTTTTTCCTTTGCGCCCGTCACGAAGCGTCCGTCCTACAGATTTTCTTTCAAAAAGGCTTCCAGCACTTCCGCTGCATTCTCTTCGTCAGCGCCTTCCACTCTTATAAAAATTTCGTCTCCGTTTTTTACTCCCAGACCCATCACGCCGAAAATCCTTTTGGCATCCGCACTCTTTTCCCCTTTTCCGATCACAACGGAAGATGCAAACTCACTTGCCTTCTTCACAAACAGTCCTGCCGGTCTTGCATGGATCCCCTGCGGATCTGCAATCACATACGTAAATTCTTTCATCTGTCTTCCTCCTTTGGCTTTTGCCCTTTGCTGGTTTTTGATAATTGCTTCCTTGTCTGTGCGCTCCCTGTCTATTGGATCTCCCGGATCTTCTTTCGCAGCGCCAGTACTTCATTGGGCGCTACAGACAGCTCGTCAATTCCGATCTGCAGGAAATATTCTGTCAGCTCCAGATCGGCTGCCAGATCTCCGCAGATACTGATATGTTTTCCTTCCAGATGGATATTGTTGGCTATGATCCGGATCATTTTCAAAAGCGCCGGATGGTGCTGATGATAAAACTTCTCCATCTTCTCATTCTGACGGTCTACTCCCAGCGTCAGCTGTGTCAGATCGTTGGTCCCGATGCTGAAAAAATCCGCATTGCGCGCCAGTTCTCCGCTGATCATAACGGCGGCCGGCGTCTCGATCATCACCCCCACCGGTATGTCCTGACGGAAGGGGATCTTACTCTCCTTCAGTTCTTTCTTCGCCTTGTCCAGAATCAGCTTGGCGCGAGTCACCTCTTCCACGGAAGTCACCATCGGGAACATCACCGCCAGATTTCCAAAAGCGGATGCCCGCAGGATCGCCCGCAGCTGGGTTTTAAACATTTCATCCTTTTCCAGGGAAACCCGGATGCCCCGGTAGCCTAAAGCCGGATTCGCCTCTTCCCCGATCCCGAGATATTCCAGTCTCTTGTCTCCTCCCAGGTCCGCCGTCCGGATGACCACCCGCTTATCTCCCATTGCTTCCGCCGCCAGCTTGTATACCTGGAACTGCTGCTCTTCTGTCGGCGGTTTGGTTCCCTGTCCCAAAAACAGAAATTCACTGCGGAACAGTCCGATTCCCCCGGCATCACTTCGGATTACATTTTCTATATCTTCTCTCGTCCCGATATTGGCACAGATGTCGATCTTCTGTCCACTCTGGGTGATATTTTCCTTTCCTTTCAAACGCTCCAGATTCTTATGCTTTTCCTTCGTGGTATCCTGCTTCTGGCGCATCTTCGTGATGGTGCCATAGTCCGGTTCAATGTAAACCTTTCCTTCAAATCCATCCACAATGATCATCTTGCCGTCATATTCATTTTTCAGCGCTTCTCCCAGTCCTATGACAGACGGGATCCCCTTGGTCCGTGCCAGGACCGCCGTATGGGAATTGATGGTTCCGTATCTGGTCACAAATCCCAGCACCTTGGATTTGTCCAGTTCGATCGCCTCGCTGGGAAACAACTCTCCCGCCCCCAAAACAAACGGCTCATCCATCAGCATACGATCCTTCCAGCTCCTGGACAGGATCCGGAGCACTCTTCCTGAAACATCCTTGATATCTGCCTCATGTCCCTGCACGTAGTTTTTATTGGCCGCAATGGCGCTGGTCAAAAAGCCTCCCGCCACCTCCTGCACGGCATACTCAGCATTTAATTTGTCCTCTACAATAATGGCTGTGACCTGCCTGATGAAATCATCATCCTCCAAAACGGTCTGCTGCATCTCAAAAATAGCCGCATTGGCCTCCCCTACCTCCTGAGATGCCGTATCATAAAGAAGTCTCAGCTCCTGAACCGCCTTTTTTCTGGCTCTTTCAAAACGCTGCACTTCTTTTTCTACTTCCTTTACATAGATACGTCTGATCTCCTTATTGTCTCTCTTATAGAAGGAAAGCCTCCCAATGGCGATCCCTTCCGATATTTTCTTTCCGGTCAGTGTAATCATAGTCTTTCGTTTCTTTCTCCTCAAGATTTCCGGCGGTACTGGTACCTTCCGTCTTTTTATTACTTTACACGTTTCAAAGTTCTTCGTCAAGCAAATGTCTGCCCAAAACCCGAATCCCTTTTGGTTATTTTCTAAAAAATTTTTCTTTTATTCGTTGACTTTTTTATAAATATGTGCTAATGTGACATGGTATTGGTTGATTTTGTACGCCAATGCAGTTTCTAATTTATCTATTTATTTTTACGGAGGTAACACAATGAAAGGTACAGTTAAGTGGTTCAACAATCAAAAAGGTTATGGTTTCATCTCTGATGAGTCCGGAAACGACGTATTCGTTCACTATTCAGGACTGAACATGGACGGATTCAAGTCTCTTGAAGAAGGACAGGAAGTAGAGTATGACGTAACAGAAGGCTCCAAAGGTCCTCAGGCTGTAAACGTAGTTAAGCTTTAATTCTTTTTTTAATCAAAATTTAGATGTACCTTTTATCTAGATAAACACTTGGCTTTAGATATTTAAAAGTTATACACAAATGAGATTAGGCAGAAGAAAACAGCCGTCCTGAATGGTATTCCCGTTCAGGACGGCTGTTTTTTGTGTCTCGTTGAGATTTACAGATCATCCACCAATGCACTGCTCTTTGCGTAGGCGGTACTTCTTGCTTCAAAAAAGTCGGTCTTGATCATGTTGGCGTTGGAAAACTGGCTGACCCAGGACATGCTGTCCGGCTCTTTGTCGTATCCCTCATAAATAGGATCGAATCCCAGATTTGTACAGCGAAGATTTCCCAGATAACGGATATAATCCGTCACCATCTGTCTGTTCAGTCCCTGAATCTCATCGCCGATCACATAATGCCCCCAGCTGATCTCCTGCTCACAGCCTTCCCGGATCATATCCCGGTACAACTGCACCTTTTCCTCGGTAAACAGCTGCGGCATTTCTTTTTTCAGCTCCAGCAGGATGCTGCGGAACAGCCAAAGATGGGTGTTTTCATCCCGGTTGATGTAACGGATCTCCTGAACAGATCCCGGCATCCTGTTATTTCTCCCCAGATTGTAAAAAAACATGAACCCACTGTAAAAATAGACGCCCTCCAGAATATAATTTGCTACCAGGGTCTTTACCAGCACCTCCGCGCTCTTTTCCTCCTGGAATTCATTGTACAGATTTCCGATAAATTCATTTCTTGCCAAAAGGTGCTGATCATCCTTCCATTGATACAGTACCTCATTTCTTTCCTGCGGCTCGCAGATCGTATCCAGCATGTAGCTGTAGCTCTGACTGTGTACCGCCTCCTGGAAGGTCTGGATAGCAAGGCACAGATTGACCTCATTGGCTGTAATATAAGCGCCCACATGAGGAAGATTGGCCGTTTGGATGCTGTCCAAAAAGATCAGAAAGGACAGGATCTTGTCATAGGCCCTCCGTTCCGGCGCCGGAAGCTTCCGATAGTCCTTGATGTCCACTCCCATATTGATCTCTTCCGGGATCCAGAAGTTGTTCATCGCCTGCCGGTACCAGTCGCTGACCCACTCATACTTCATGTTGTTGAAATCGTTCAGATTGGTGGTATTTCCTCCCATCATCTTTCTTTTTAAGACCTCCGTGTCTCCCGACGGATTAAACAGAGGCTTTCTGGATAATGTCTCCATTTCTTTTCTCCCTTCCCTTCTTCTATGAGGAACAAACTTCACATTCTTCTACTTCCAGACTCTTGGAACGGATATAGTAAAGGGTCTTCACCCCACATTCCCAGGCCAGGATATACAGCTCCAGCACTCTGCGGAACGTATAATCATTGGTAATATAAAGATTCATACTCTGGGCCTGATCTATGTGCCTTTGCCGTACCCCGCAGGCACGCACCGACCAGGATTGCTGAATATAATGTGCATTTTTGTAGTACCAGAAGGTGTCCTCTGAAAGCTCCGGCGCCACTCTTGGCATCAGTCCGTTCTTTTTCTCTTCCAGAAAATACCGATTCATAATAGGATCCAGTCCTGCCGTCGTCCCGGCGATGATGCTGGTGCTGCTGGTAGGCGCAACGGCAAGGAGATAGCCGTTTCTTAAGCCCTGCTCCTTCACTTCCTTCTGCAGGTTTTCCCAGCGCCCTTCCGTCAGACCCCGCTGTGTGAAATACTCGCCCGTCTGCCAGTCGCTGCCCTCGAAATAGCCGTAGCTTCCTTTCTCCGCTGCGATCCGGCTGCTTGCCTGTATCGCTGCATAATGGATGTTTTCAAATACTTTTTCCACGTACTGCAGATGCTCTTCGCTTTCCCACATGATACCTTTTTTCGCCAGCATATGGTGATATCCGCTGACTCCCAAACCAATGGGGCGGTACTTTTCATTGTTGACCTTTGCATAAGGTACCGGGAAGAAATTCAGATCGATCACATTGTCCAGCGCTCTGACTGCACTTTCTGTGACAAACTCCACCTCTTTTTCATCTTCCATATCCAGATTGCCCAAAGACAGACTTGCCAGGTTGCACACCACAAATTCTCCCGGTCTGGTGACAGTCACCACCACCGTTTCTCCGTTCACCGTTTCGATCCTTTGCTCCGTCTGCTGTATGGCGCTCATATTTTGTGCGATCTCCGTGCAGAGGTTGCTGCAGTAGATCATCCCCTTGTGCCGGTTGGGATTGGTCCTGTTTACGATATCCCGGTTAAAGGTAAACGGCGTTCCTGTCTCCACGGCGCTTTTAATGATCAGACGGATGATTTCCTTGATGGGGATGACCCTTTTGGAAATCCGGCTGTCCTGAATGCAGTCCCGGTATTTTTCTTCCCACTCGTTTCCGTAGCAGTCTTCCAGACAATATCCTTTTATCGTCAGTACTTCATGGGGGCACAGCAAATACCAGTCGCCTTCTATATTGTCCCTCGCCTGCTGCCAGAAATAATCCGGATAGCAGACTGCGGGAAATACATCGTGCGCCTTCATACGGTCATCTCCGTTGTTGGTACGGAGATTCAGGAATTCGGGGAGATCCTTGTGCCAGGCATCCAGATACACTGCCACTGCCCCCTGACGCATCCCCAGCTGGTCTACCGCCACTGCCGTATCATTGGCCAGGCGGATCCAGCGGATCACGCCGCCTGCCGCCCCTTCAAATCCCCGAATGGCGCTGCCGCTGGCACGGACTTTTCCAAAATACATGCCCATGCCTCCGCCGAATTTGCTTACTTTGGCAAAATTGTCAATGCTCCTGTAGATCCCATCCAGACTGTCCGGCACGGTATCTATAAAGCAGGAGGACAACTGGTGATACGGTTTTCTTGCATTGGAAAGCGTCGGAGTGGCCATCGTCACCTGCAGCAGACTGAGCATATCATAAAACCGTCTGACCCAGCTGCTTCTTTGCTTTTCTTCTTTCATGGCAAGATGCATGGCGATTCCCATAAACATTTCCTGCGGAGATTCCATGGGAACTCCCTTTCCGGTACGGATCACATAACGGGAAAGCAGAAGCTCCAGTCCGGAATAATTCATTTTCTGATTCCGGGAATCCTCCAGCCAGGCTTCAAACTCCTGAATCTCCTCTCTGCTGTAGGCTTTCAGGATATAATCTCCATAAAGCCCTTCTTCCGTCAGATAGAGGATTTTTTCGTAGAAATTCTGAATATGGTATTTTTTCATCGTCCTTTCCAGTCCATGATGGAACTCTACCAGCCGAAGCCTTGCCGCTATCATCTCCCACCTGGGAGCCTCCTGGGTCGTCAGCTCCACCGCAGCCTTGATCAGCATGGTCAGCTTTTCCTCTTCGGAGGTGTCCGGCTTGCTGAAGGTATAAAACTTTCCATGCAAATGTTCCAGATCATACTCTTCTTCCACAAAATCCTTCTGGATCCGGGACAAGGCTTTCACCAGATCCGGACGATTCGGAAACTGCACCTCAAACTTCTGCCTTGTCTTCCGTTTCTTTGTCCTTTCCTCCCGGTAAAGGATATAGCTTTTCATCTCCTTGTAGTAATTCCCCTCCATCAGGGTCTGCTCTACATAATCCTGTATTTCTTCTACGGACACATACTCTCCTGCGCCCGCTTTTTCTCTGATCTTTCTCTCCACTCCCTGAAGCAGCTGTTCTCCCTCTTCTGCAGACAAAACCCCGCCCACACTGTGAAAAGCCAGGGCCATGGCGCGCTTGATCTTGGCGGCACAATACTCCTCCTGGTTTCCGTTTCTCTTCCCGATGATCATAATTTCCTCCACCCATATCTACTATTTATTGTTTTGCCTGTACATGATAGCACAATATATGGTTTGTTTCAACTGATTTTCATATTGGTTCCTATTCTTAAAATTCTTCTCATATCAGTCACCATCAGGCGTTTTACGAATCGGCTTTTTGTAAAAATCATTGTAGGCTTACTGGCGCAAATAGTGAATATTTCTTTCTTATCTTTGGGAGCACTGGTCGCAAAGAAATTTCTCATTCAAAAGAGTCTGTTTTCCTTCTATTTACATTAACCATTTCAAAATCGTATCTAATGCTAGTTTCGTATTTCCACATTGGCAGTGGTCTGATGCTTCTTCTTTCTCAGTAAACAATCGCAAACTTATGGATTTTGCATGAACCAGATTGTCAATTTCATCTTTATACAGATGCCAATCAATAAAGTGATCCCTCATTCCATGAAGAATTAAGATATCCTGATCGATCCGATCTGCGATATTAGTTATTTGGAAATCGTTTAGTTTGTTTATGTAGTCATAAGGACTTTTTGCACCATAGGCATACATCCCATGTTCAAATACCCATCTATAAAAAACATCCTTTTTCATTCTTTTACTTATCGCATAGTTTATTAAATGTTTCCCCTTGATCTTTAGAAGAAACTTAAAAAATATTTTCAGGCTCCTGTTCAAATCATATAAGGCTACATCCAAAAAATTCGGAAAAATAGACCATGCCACAATTTTCTTTATTCTTTTCTCAAATGCAGCGGCACGCGGTGCCAACATCCCACCTAAGGATACTCCCACTATTATCACATCTTCCAATCCGAAATAATCTAACAAAGCACCTACCGGCAACTCCCACCTATAAGTAAATTTAATACCCTGTTCTCTTAACACTCCGCCCTGTCCCGGCCCTTCAAACAAATACACATCGTATCCATATTTGGAAAAATATAGCATCGGAAAAAACAATTCTTCAAGATAACTATCATTTCCCCCGTGGAATATTATCGTACCTTTTTTCTCATTTTCACTTTTTGCATAAAGAACCGGAAGTTTCATATTTTCAAACGGAACATATTTTCTTACTACGTTTCCACCTTTAAAAAATTCATCGTAATATCCATAGAATAAGTCTTTCGCTTTTTTATAATACCTCAGTTTATCCGCATCGCTATCTGCCATAAAAAATTCACTCATACGATAATAAGCTATGGCATTTTTAATTCTTTCCTCTTTTAATGCTTTGTCGGCTAATTTAATTAATTCATTTTTCCAATCCAGGTTTGTCTTTATCTTTTCTGATATGCTTTTTATCTCATATAAATCTCCTCCATCCCAATTAATAAGTCTGTTTAGCTGAAAATTATAATTCACATTATCATTTAATTGATATAAACCTACATTAAATTTCAAAAAACCACCTCCTAAAATAATTATAGAACATGGTTTTCAAAGTAACTTCTATTAAAGCGCTATTTCTTGCGCTTTCAGAAATTCGGATAACGATATACCGAAAGCCTTCAAACAAGCATCCGCAAAATGGGATGAACTTGAAAATCCTGTCTCTATAGCGGCTTCTGTGATTCCTTTCTTCTTGCTTATGACATTCTCACAAACCTTCTCTAATTTCTTAATAAACAAATAGCTCTTCAAATCTATTCCCATCTCTTCCTTAAACAAGTGTAGAAACCTACTCTTACTTAAATACACTTTTTTCGCCATTCTCTCGTATATATCTTTTTCTATGACTTTGGAACTTTCTATAAAATCCAATGCAAAAACAATTCTTTCATCGTATGATTTATGTGTTATTTTTTCATATCCCAGTCTTTTCATTAGATAGTCATCTATTAAAGCGAGCTTTCCTTTATCTAGGATATACTCAATAAGATCCTGCTCCAGATCAGTATCTAATTTAGTAAATGATTTTTTTCTCAAGCAAGTATTGTCTATCAGCTTTGCCAGATCAGAAGTATCATCAATTAAAAAAACCAACATAACAGCATCCATGTCTCTTATTATGGAGTGCTTCACATTAGATTGGATAATAAGAGATTTCGAAATCACTATTTCCCCATTTAATGTGCACTTCATCTCCTCTGTGGAAATTATTATGTGTTTTGCAAGGTGTCTATGTTCTTTTGGATTCTTATACTTAGGACATATTACTGTTCTGTCATTTCTATACAAAATATTCTCCATCAATGATTGCCTCCTATCTCTTTCAATCACAGCTTTAATCGCGATATATAAATCCATTCCCTCAAAATCATACTTTTTTGATCCTTTATGGACCCCAAACTATCGTAGCATAAATCTTTTCTGTTTTTAAATATTCTGTAGTTATCCTTACTTTCTTCATGGCTTTCATTTTTTATCTGACTCCACTTTATTCTTTGTGAAAGGCGCTGTCAACGACAAAAGGACCTAAACACGGATGTTTAAGTCCTCTTTGAAGTCTTTTGATTTACCGGTTTCATTTCGGCTTCAGATTTGATGTGTATACAGAAACCTTCTCCCGGCCGCCTTGAAACTCCTACTGATTTGCCTTGTAGGCTTCCCCTGCCTGATAGACGGTAAATCCTCCCTCCTGCAGCACAGACACCGCTTTCTGCGGGTGGTCACTCTTCATCACAGCCGCCGCATCTCCGCCATTTGCGAAAGCATACATGTATTCAATATTGATCTGATTGTCCACCAGTCTGTGAATCGCCTTTGCCAGAGAGCCTGTCGCATGAGGTACACGAAGCGCCACCACTTCTGTAAGCATGGAGGTGATCCCTGCTTCTTTCAGCGCCTTTTTCCCTGTCTCCGGATCCGATACAATCATGCGGAGCATCCCGTAATCCTCCGTATCCGCCAGACTGAGCGCCACTATATTGACCTGGTGCTTTGCCAGGATATCCAGTACCTCTTCCAGTCTTCCCTCTCTGTTTTCCAGGAACACCGACAACTGCTTTACCAAACTGTTTTCCATCCTCTGCCTCCTTCCTGTCACTTCTGCATGACATTCCTTTGGGCACCGCCCCTTAAAGATTTCGGTTGTCAATGACTCTTTTCGCTTTTCCCTCGCTTCTCTGGATCGTTCTGGGCTCTACCAGTCTGACACGGACAGATACGCCCAGCGCCTGCTTCAGCACGGCTCCCACCTTTTGTTTCAGCGCATCCAGCTTCCGGATCTCATCTGAAAAATAGGCTTCATCCACTTCCACCATAACCGTCAGCACGTCCAGATTGTTTTCCCGGTCTACGATCATCAGATAGTGGGGCGCCACTCCGCTTCCAATGGACAAAAGCGCCGTTTCCACCTGGGTCGGGAAGACATTGACTCCCCGGATCACTTTCATATCGTCTGTTCTTCCGGTAAATTTCTGGATCCTGGGAAGGGTTCTTCCGCACTCGCAGGCCTCCCGATGAATACTGGTCAGATCCTTTGTCCGATAACGAAGAAGCGGCATTCCCTCCTTCGCCAGCGTTGTAAATACCAGCTCCCCTGTTTCTTTGTCTCTACAGGGAGTATGATCGACAGGGTTTAGCACCTCCGGATAGAAGTAGTCTTCATAGACATGAAGTCCCTTATGATGGATACAGTCCATTGCCACGCCCGGTCCGGTGATCTCGCATAATCCGTAAATATCAAAACAGTTGACTCCCAGCATTTCTTCGATGGTATGGCGCATTTCCTCCGTCCAGGGTTCTGCGCCGTTGATCCCTACTTTCAGCTTCAGCCGATCCTGCAGACCTGCCTCCCGGATGGCCTCTGCCAGATACAGCGCGTAAGAAGGCGTACAGGCAAACGCTGTTGCTCCAAAATCTTCCATGCACATCATCTGCCTCTGGGTGTTGCCCGAAGACATGGGAATTGCCATGGCGCCCAGCGCCCTCGCTCCCATATCCAGACCGATCCCTCCCGTAAACAACCCGTATCCATAGCAGATATGGATACGATCCTCCCGGGTCAGCCCTGCCATGGTCAAAGCTCTTGCCACACATTCTCCCCAGACATCCACGTCCTTTTGTGTATAAGAGGCCAGGGTCAGCTTGCCTGTCGTACCGGAAGTTCCCTGCACCCGGACGATCTCGTTTTGCGGAACCGCCAGAAGTCCGAAGGGATACTGATCTCTTAGATCCTCCTTGGTAGTAAACGGCAGCTTGCCAATATCTTCGATTCCCTTGATATCCCCCGGCTCTACTCCCATATCCTGCATCTTTTTGCGGTAGAACGCCACATTCTTATAGACTCTTTCTACCTGATTGATGAGCCTTTCGCTTTGCAACTTTCTCATCTGTTCCGGATCCATGCACTCGATCTCAGGTGTACGGATCCGCTCTGTCCACTGTTCCAAACTTACCTTCGCCATGCCTTACTCCTGTTCTATGATGTGAATTCCTTTTTCCTTCAAAATTTTCTCCGCTCTGTCATGCTCATCGGTATGGAACACCATGACCGGCGTCTTTCCATCCCGGATCACAAAGGAATAGATATAATTCAGGTTGATCTCATTCTCTGCCAAAAAAGACAGCATCTCATTCAGATTGCCCTGCCTGTCCACAAGCTCCACTCCGATCACCCGATGGATCCGCACTACAAATCCCTTCTGGGTCAGATAGGCCTTCGCCTCCTCCGGATGATCCACCACCAGCCTGAGGATGCCAAACTCCGGCGTGTCAAAGCTTGCAACCGCACGAATGTTCACTCCTGCTTCTTTTAACCGGGACGTAACATCCTTCAGACTTCCCGGCTTGTTTTCCACAAATACCGACAATTGCTTCATCATATCGGCGCTCTCCTTTCCCTTCTACCTTCCGTATCCGGCTTCAAATGCCTGTTTATTCAGTTCTACCGTTTTAGGCGGAACCGTCTTTTCAATAATATGATACCACTGCTCTTTGGTAAACTCCATCTGTCTTGCCGCCATTCCCAGTACGATCAGATTAAACACCTTGGGGTTTCCCAGTTTTTTTGCTTCCTCCGTGGCATTGATCCGATACACCCGGTGCTGCTTTTCCAGTTCCTCTATGATATTTTCCGGGTAGGTCTCTGCTCCGATCAATACCGGCATGGGGTCAATCCGCCAGTCATTTACGATCAGCGCCCCGTCTTTTTTCAGGAAATGGGAATACCGGAGAGCCTCCATCCGTTCAAAGGCAATGATCACATCTGTCTGTCCTTCCTCTACGATGGGTTCTGCTACTTCTTCCCCATACCGGACAAAGGTTACCACGCTCCCGCCTCTTTGTGCCATTCCATGCACTTCCGAAAGCTTTACATCATATCCGGCCTCTATGGCAAGTCCTCCCAGGATCCGGCTGGTTAAAAGCGTGCCCTGACCTCCTACTCCCACGATCATAATATTTGCTGCCATTATCTTCCCCCCTCTTCCGTCAGACGGATCGCCCCAAATTTGCACAGTTTTTCACAGAGGCTGCATCCGGTACACAGTGTATCGTCGATCTTTACGATTCCTTCTTCATCCTTCGTCATGGCAGGACAGCCCGGTTTCAGGCACATTCCGCATTTTTTACATTTTTCCCGCTCCACTTCATACAGTGGCTTTTTCCCTTTGATCAGAAGGACGCAGGGGGTTTTGGTAATGATCACGGACACCTCTTCCCGTTCCACCTCTTCTTTCAGCACCTGCTCCAGACGGTCAATGTCCAGCGCATTGACTTCCGTCACATGACGGACTCCGACCGCCTTGCAAAGCTGTTTCAGATCTACCGCTTCCGTTTCCTCTCCCTGCAGGGTCTTTCCTGTAGCCGCATGATCCTGATGGCCTGTCATTCCCGTGGTAGAATTGTCCATGATCAGCACCGTTCCGGTCGCTTTATTGTATACCATGTTCATCAGGGAATTGATGCCTGTGTGAAGGAAGGTGGAATCCCCGATGGCGGCAACCCAGTGTTTTACGTAGTCTTTTCCCCTCGCCTTTTCCATTCCGTGCAGGCTGGAAATGCTGGCTCCCATACAAATAGTAGTATCCACCACGCTTAAGGGCGCCACCGCCCCCAGTGTATAGCATCCAATGTCTCCCGCCACATGCAGCTTTAGTTTTTTCACCACATGGTACACACTTCTGTGGGGACATCCCGGACATAGGATAGGCGGACGCATGGACACTACAGCCGCCTTCTTTTCCTCCCGGGTTTCCTTCAGGATCGCTTTTCTCAGCAGATTGGCGCTGTATTCGCCCTCCACGGTAAAGATCTCTTTTCCTACTGCCGGGATTCCCCAGGCTCTTATCTGCGTTTCCATCACCGGATCCAATTCTTCCACGATATAAAGTGTTTCTACCTTGGAAGCAAACTCCCGGATCAGTTTTTCCGGAAGAGGATTTACCATTCCCAGCTTCAGGACAGAAGCCTGAGGCAGCGCTTCCCGCACATACTGGTAGGGAATTCCGCTGGTAATGACTCCGATCCTCCTGTCCCGAAGCTCCATCCGGTTAATGGGCAGTGTATTCGCCGCTTCTGCCAGTTCTGCCATGCTTTTTTCGATTTCCGTATGGCGAAGCTTGGCATTGCCCGGCATCATCACTGTTTTTCGGATATTTTTCTCATAGGCCTTCCTGGCGGCTTCTTGGGGTTCTTCCAGCTCTACGATCCCCTGGGAATGGGCCAGCCTGGTAGTGATCCGGAAAACAAAGGGTCTGTCAAACTGCTCACTTAGCGCAAAAGCCTCCTTCATAAATTCCTTGGCCTCCCTGCTGTCGGAGGGCTCCAGCACCGGAAGCTTTGCCGCCCGTGCCACCATACGAGTATCCTGCTCATTCTGGGAGCTGTAAAGTCCCGGATCATCCGCCACCACAAAAACCAGACCTCCATTGACTCCCATATAGGACACCGTGTAAGCCGGATCTGCCGCCACATTAAATCCCACATGTTTCATACAGGCCATGGCTCTGGCTCCCACTACAGACGCCCCGATGGCTACCTCTGCCGCCACCTTCTCGTTGGGCGACCATTCGCAGTACAGGCTGTCTTTATATTGTACCAGGTATTCACTGATCTCCGTACTGGGAGTTCCCGGGTACGCCGCCGACACTCCCACTCCTGCTTCATAGGCGCCTCTTGCGATCGCCTCGTTTCCCAACATGATCACCTTCGTATTCTCCGCCATTTTATAACCCATCCTTTCGTAAATCCGTGACTCTCTTTGCCTTGCCCTCAAATCTCTGCAGGGAGTAGGGCGCCACCAGCTTGATCTGTGTTGCCAGTCCCAACTGGGCCTTCAGTCCTTTTTTGATCCTCTGTTCCAGCTCGCTTAACTTTCCGTAGCTGTCCAAAAGCCTGTCATCCACCAGTTCCACCCGTATGCTCATCACATCCAGGCGGTTCTTTCTTTCCACCACGATCTCGTAGTGTGGGCCGATCTCCGGAATCTGGAACAGTACCTCTTCTATCTGGGTGGGGAAGACATTGACTCCCCGGATCACCAGCATATCGTCTGCACGTCCGGACAGATTTTCCATCCTGACGGTCGTTCTTCCACATTTACACGGCTCATAAAACAGCCGGGTCAGATCTCCTGTGCGGTACCGGATCAGCGGAAGCGCCTCTTTTCCCAGACAGGTCACCACCAGCTCTCCTTCTTCTCCCGGAGGCAGGACCTCTCCCGTTTTCGGATCGATGATCTCCGGAATAAACCAGTCCTCGTTGATATGCATTCCGCAAAGCTCCTCACATTCTCCGGCCACTCCCGGTCCGCAAAGCTCGCTCATTCCATAATTCTGTGTGCAAAGAAAGCTCTCTCCCCACACCTTGTGCATCTCGTCTCGCATGGGTTCCGTCATTCCTTCGCCTCCAAAAAGCCCGATGCGTACCTTTAAGTCTTTCTCCGGATCCATCCCGTTCGCCCGAATTTCTTCTCCCAGATGCAGCGCATAGGAGGGAGTCGCCACCAGAAGCGTCGTCCCCATATCCTGCATAAACATGATCTGTTTTTTCGTATTCCCGGAAGACATGGGGATCACCGTCGCCCCTATGGTCTCCAGCCCTCCATGCAGTCCCAGCGCCCCGGTAAAAGTCCCGTAACCAAAGGCGATCTGTGCCACATCCTCCGAGGTCGCTCCTCCCATGCATGCGATCCTGGCCACGTTGTTCAGCCAAATGTCCAGATCCTTCTTCGTGTATCCCACCACCGTAGGCTTTCCTGTCGTTCCTGAGCTTGCATGAAATCGCACCATTTCTTTCGGCGTAACGGCAAACAGTCCCAGGGGGTAGTGTTCTCTGAAATCCGCTTTATAAGTAAAGGGCAGCCGGCTGAGATCCTTCAGACTTTTGATGTCTTCCGGGCTGACGCCTGCCTCCTGCATTTTTTTCCGGTAAGGCTGTACTTTCTCATAAATATATGCCACCGTTTCCTTCAGTCGCTGTTCCTGGATCGCTTCCAGTTCGTTTCTTGGCATACACTCTTCTTTCGCCCAAATCATAGCCTTTTCCTCCCTTTATCTTTTTTGTTCTTTCAGATGTTTCTGTTGATGCCTACTAGTATAGCACAATACTTTTTCGGTTTAAAGCATTAATTTGCGAAATACTGCATGAATTTTTCCCTCAAATTTCCCCTGAAAAAAATAAAATGTTACAAGAAGTAAACAGGAGGAAGTGAATCCACTTCCTCCCGCCTGACAATCCGGCTGCATCTGCTTTTCTCCCGAAGAAAAAAGCGCTTTCCGGACAGCTCTATGTATTGATTTAGTTGTGTGTATTGATTTAGCTCTATGTATTGATTTAGCTGTATGTATTGACTTTTCCGTACTTTTTGATACTTTCTGCTCCTCTATCTGACCGCTTCAAAGGCAGCTTCCAGCGCAGCAAGCAGATCTTCCACCCGTTCGATCCCGATGGAAAGACGGATCGTCGTAGGCTTGATGCCCTGTTCCTCCAACTCCTCTGCCGTACACTGGCTGTGGGTCGTCGTAGTGGGATGGATCACCAGGGACTTCACATCCGCCACATTCGCCAGCAGGGAAAAGATGGCAAGATTGTCTATAAAATTCTTGGCCGTTTCTTCATCCCCCTTGATCTCAAAGGTAAAAATAGAACCGCCGCCGTTTGGCAGATACTTTTTATAAAGCGCATGGCTTGGCTCCCTTTCCAGAGACGGATGATGCACCGCCTCTACCTGCGGATGCTGCTCCAGATACTCTACGATCTTCAGTGCGTTGCTGACGTGGCGCTCCACTCTGAGAGATAAGGTTTCTAATCCCTGCAAAAACAAAAATGCATGGAAGGGAGAAAGGGTAGCGCCTGTGTCTCTCAGGATCACTGCACGAATGTATGTGACAAAAGCCGCCGCTCCCGCTGCATCGGTAAAGGACACGCCATGATAGCTGGGATTGGGTTCTGTGATCCAGGGATACGCTCCTGCTTCTTTCCAGTTGAACCTGCCTCCGTCCACGATCACGCCGCCAATGGCCGTTCCGTGCCCTCCGATAAACTTGGTCGCCGAATGCACCACAATGTCTGCTCCATGTTCGATCGGACGGATCAGATAGGGCGTGGCAAAGGTAGAATCCACTACCAGCGGAAGCTGATGCCTGTGGGCGATCTCTGCCAGTTCTTCCAGGTCCACCAGATTGGAGTGCGGGTTTCCCAGGGATTCCACAAAGATCGCCTTGGTGTTTTCCCGGATGGCCGCCTCAAAAGCGCCTTCCTCTTCCGGATCCACAAATGTAGTGGTAATCCCGTTGTTCAGTGGCAGCGTATGTGCCAGCAGGTTGTATGTGCCTCCGTAGATCGTCTTGGAAGCCACAATATGTTCTCCCGCCTTTGCCAGCGCCTGAAAGGTGTAGGCGATAGCTGCCGCTCCGGAAGCAACTGCCAGCGCCGCCACTCCTCCCTCCAGGGAAGCGATCCTCTCCTCAAATACTCCCTGTGTAGGGTTTGTCAGCCTTCCGTAGATATTGCCTGCGTCCTTCAGGGCAAACCGGTCTGCCGCATGCTGTGCATCATGGAACACGTAAGAGGTGCTCGCATAGATGGGCACTGCCCTTGCATCCGTTGTCGGATCTGCCTGTTCCTGTCCTATGTGTAACTGTCTCGTCTCAAATCCCCAGTTTTTTGAATCTCTGATATCTGCCATGTCGTCTTCCTCCATTTTCTTTGTTTGAATGCTTACAGGCATACTAGCACGATAGGGTTTTATCTGTCCAATACACAAAAAACATATCTGGTTATAAGAAAAAATTATAGCCAGCCTCCTATCTCTTTCACAGCATTTCACGTTTTGGCAGTCGGCTGCCGGTGAAATTCCCGTCAGATCTCGAACAAATCTCTGTCAGATCCCGGTCAGATCCCGGACAACTTCTCCCGCCAGAATCAGCCCTGCCACCGAAGGCACGAAGCCTACGCTTCCCGGAATATCCCTTCTGGCAGTGCACTTGTGAACTGCCCCCGGCGGGCAGATACAGCCTGTCCGACAGCTGGCAGACAGATCCTCCAGAGGGCGTCTGGGTTTTTCTTCCGAATATACCACCTTCAGCTTCTTTACCCCTCTTTTTTTCAGCTCTCTGCGCATGACTTTTGCCAGCGGGCACATCCTGGTCTTATACAGATCCGCAACCTGAAATCCGGACGCATCCAGCTTGTTTCCTGCTCCCATGCTGCTGATGACCGGAACCTGCTTCTTCTGCGCCTGCAGCACGATTTCGATCTTCGCCGTAACGGTATCTACCGCATCGATCACATAATCGTATTCTTCAAAGGGAAATTCCTCCGCCGTTTCCGGAAGAAAAAAACAGCGGTGGGTGTTGACCTTCGCATCCGGATTGATCTCCAGGATCCGCTCTTTCATGACTTCTACCTTGTATCTTCCTACCGTGTTTCTTGTGGCGATGATCTGGCGGTTCAGGTTCGTCAGGCAGACCTTATCATCATCGATCAGGTCGAAGGTTCCTATTCCGCTGCGTACCAGGGCTTCGCAGGCAAATCCGCCCACTCCTCCTATTCCGAATATTGCGACTCTGGCACGCTTCAGCCGCTCCATGGCCTCTTCTCCCAGTAATAGCCGCGTTCTTGAAAATTGATCTAACATTATCTGTTCCACTCTTTCTGTTTATTTGTTTTTTCCATCATACTACACTCTTCCTCCCGTGCCAACGGTGGATTTTTCCTGCTGCAAGGGTAATTTCTTCTTCCCTGTAAGAGTAGCTTTTTCCTGCTGTCATAGCGGACTTTTCCCGGCGCAGCACAGGTTTTTCTTCTGCCGCGGCGTGAGATACTGCCTCATCTTTTTCTATGATTCTTTTTGTTTTTCTGTGAATTATATGTCATACTTTATTAATCTGTTTACACGGTTATATTGATTTTTTTAAAAACTCCCAGTATAATGTAGCCACAGCAACCACATATGTGACTGGAGGTGACCCGATGATTTCAACAAAAGCCAGATATGCACTGCGCGTTATGATCGACCTTGCTTTGCACGAAGGACAGGGGTATATCCCTCTGAAGGACATTGCTCTTCGCCAAAGTATTTCAGAAAAATATCTGGAAAGCATCTTAAAAAAACTGGTGGCTGCCGATATGCTGAAAGGTCTCCGCGGGCGGGGCGGCGGCTATACCCTGGTCCGTCCGCCAAAGGAATACAAAATAGGAGAGATCATTGAACTGACGGAGGGATCCTTTGCCCCTGTGGCATGTCTGATGCCCGGTGCGGAAGAATGTCCCCGAAGCGAAAGCTGCATCACTTTGCCCCTGTGGAAAAAATTCAACGTCATGACTCATGACTTTTTTTATCAGATTTCTCTGGAAGATCTGATCGCCGGAAATTTTTAAAGGAAGGGTCTATCATATCAAAAGCCGAAAGACTGCGCTTTGAAGGAGTTCCGCCGCCAAAACGGATTATTTTGGCGACAGATCCTCTTTTCAGAGGCTGGATTCTTTCGGCTTTTCTTCTACTGTTTTTTGTTCCCTTTTTGGGATGTTTCCCTGTTGCTTTCCCTTTCTCTGCCGGCTTTTACCCAGCTCCTTTTGCCACCTTCCCTGCCTCTTTGTCACTGCCGGTTTCTGCCATGTTTCCGTATCAGATCTTCTCTGTCAGCGGATAAGCTTCCTCCAGTCGCTTCAGAAGCGCCAGGTAGGATTCCCGAACCTCTTTGTTTTTTTCTTCTTTCTCATAGGCTCTACATGCCTGATCCACTTCTTCCAGCACTTCCCCGGGAAGCTGACGCTGGGCAAATGTAAAAACCACCTGATTTTCTTTGTCGATATGTCCCGTCAGCAGATTCACATATGCCATCGCTCCCGCCAAAATGTCCAGCTTATGGTCCGCCGTCGGCTCCTTTTCATAATCTGTCAGAGCCGTCTCCAGTGCCAGCACATGTCCCCGCCCCAGGTCATGCTCCACCAGCATTCCGTGAGTGATCAGCTTCTGTGCCGGTCCTCCCAGATGTACCGTCATCTCAGGAAACAAAAATTTTTCTTCCTTTCCATGGTGATGGCGATCCGCATAATTACGAATGAAAGAGATCCCCTCCCGAAAATCTTCTGTGACCACTTCTCCCCCTTCCAGGATCCTCCTGCACATGGTCCGTAGTACCTGCAGCATACGGGTAATATTTTCATGCTCCTCTATCAAAATCTCAATGCTGTAGCCTTTCGTTGTCTCATTTCCGCTCATGTTTCTTTCTCCTTTTTCAGATGATCCTTTTTTCTATTTTCCCTGTTTCCTGATCTCATAGATTTTTCCGTCTCCGGATACCTGATAGCCTGTCTCCCACAAGATCCCTGCCATGATCTGCTGTCTCAGTCGGCGATAGATCTGAGGATCCGCCTCTTCCCGGATCCAGTATTCTTTGTGCAGATCTTTGGTTTCTTCCCACACGATACACTCTTCTTCCTTTTTCACCAACCGGTTCACTCTGTCGCAGGGCATCCCGTTCAACAAACAGTTTTCAAACTGCCTGTAAGCCTCCTCGGCCGTCGCTTCCCCGGAAAGGGCATGTTTTTTCCCAAAAGCAAACGCGATTTCTTCTAATTTCCGGATCCGATCCGGTTCTTCTTTCAACAGCTCTCCTGCCAGCTTTGCATACCGCGTTTCTGAATCCCGGATCCTTTCTTGCAGCCATCCGTGGATATTGCCCGGATCAATCAGCTCTTCCAGCGGTTTTTCCTCTTCCGCTCCTAAGACTGTCTCGCCGGAGGCTTCCAGCCATCCCGCCTGCTCTGCTTCTTTTTTTATGGCAGACAGCAGTTCTTCCTGCCATTGAATTTTTTCGTATAACCAATAATGGATGGGTCCTAATACTGCGCTCATTATGTTTTCTCCTTTTTCATCTTCTTTGCCGGGAAAACGTCTCTTTCCCGACCGCACAATGCTTTCTCTTTCGATCCGGCAGGGCTTCCTCTTTTCGGACAAATAAATTCCTCCCAGAAGGATGCCGGTCGCCCGGCTGCAGCGCTCTGCTGCAGCCTGCCGCTTTAGCATACCTTACAGGAGGAGTTTATTCCGTTGTTTTTACAACATTTATAGGTTTTCAAGCGAATCTTTGCCAAAACAGCAACCCTGAGCAGCGGTTTGCTGCTTCGTGAGCTTCCGGATATTACTCGTCTTCACTCCCGTCCTCTGCCCAGGCCAAAGCACAGGCGACTGCCCGCCTCCAGCCTTTTAGCTTCTCGCTGCGTGTCTCTTCTTCCATGTTGGGAGAAAATTTTCTGGAAACGGCAAAATTGGCGCATACCTCTTCCCTGTCCTTCCAGACCCCCACGGCGATCCCTGCCAGATAGGCAGCGCCCAAAGCTGTCGTTTCCACACACTCCGGTCTTTGTACTTCCACGCCTAAAATATCCGACTGAAACTGGATCAGGAAATTATTTCTGCTGGCTCCTCCGTCTACCTTGAGGCTACGGATGGGCGCCTGGGACTCCTGCTCCATCACTTTTAAGATGTCGTTAGTCTGATAGGCCATAGCCTCCAGCGTTGCACGGATGAAATGCTCTTTTTTGCATCCCCTGGTAAGGCCTACGACCATCCCTCTTGCCCGCTGGCTCCAGTAAGGCGCCCCCATGCCGGTAAATGCCGGAACCACATAGACGCCGTTGGTATCCTCCACCGATTCCGCATATTCCTCCGACTGCTGGGCGTTTTTCAGCATCCGCATCTCATCCCGCAGCCATTGGATCCCCGCTCCTGCCACAAACACACTTCCTTCCAGAGCGTACTGCACCTGTCCATCTGCACTGGCTGCTATCGTCGTCAAAAGTCCGTTTTCCGACGCCACCGCCTTTTCTCCCGTATTCATCAAAAGAAAACAGCCTGTCCCATAAGTATTCTTCACTTCTCCCGCCGTAAAGCAACACTGGCCAAACAGGGCTGCCTGCTGGTCTCCCGCCGCTCCTGTGATGGGAACGCTTCCGCCAAACACACTGGCTTCCGTATATCCATAGAGATGGCTGGAGGGCCGTACTTTGGGAAGCATAGATGCCGGGATCCCAAAATAATCCAACAGCTTCTGATCCCAGCAAAGACGATGAATGTCATACATCATGGTTCGGGAAGCATTGGTGTAATCCGTTACATGGACAGTGCCTTTAGTAAGGTTCCAGATCAGCCAGGTGTCGATGGTCCCAAACATCAGATTGCCTGCTTCTGCCTCTTCTCTGGCTCCCTCCACGTGATCCAGGATCCACGCCACTTTTGACGCGCTGAAATACGCATCCGGTATCAGTCCGGTAGTCTTGTGGACATAATCCGCCAGCCCATCTCTCTTTAGCTGTTCGATCCTGTCGGAAGTCCTTCTGCACTGCCATACAATAGCATTGTGCACCGGCACTCCCGTGTGGCGGTTCCAGACGACCGTCGTCTCCCTCTGGTTTGTGATCCCGATGGCGGCGATCTCTTCTGCCCCGGCTCCGATCTTGCTGATAGCTTCCACCACTACCGCCAGCTGTGAAGCCCAGATCTCCATGGGATCATGTTCTACCCATCCTGCCCTGGGATAAATCTGTTCAAATTCCTTCTGTGCCATACTGCAGATAGTCCCCTGCCTGTCAAATAAAATACATCTGGAACTGGTCGTCCCCTGATCCAACGCCATCACATATTTTTTCATGAATCCTTTCCCCTTTCACGCCCGTTTATCCACACGCCGTCGCCACCACAGGCACTCCCGTTCCTGCCGCGTCTTCCAGCACTGTTTCTCCGATATGCACCGGCCCTTTGACTTCCAGCGCTTTCAGCTCCTTTACGATCTCCATCATCTTCCCTTTGGGAATCTCTCCCCTGGTCTTGACCGGAACGACTCCGCCCCCTTTCAGGCGCACGGTAGTGGTGACAGTCCGCACAGGATTGGTGACTTCTTTCTCTCCATAGACAGCTCCGCGTCTGCAGCGGTTTCCTGCAACTTCCACACCGCCGTCCTTTTGCCGTACCTGCAGACTGCAGCCCATGGGGCAGCAAATACATGTCAGTTGTCTGATTTCCATCAAAACTCTCCCGTCCCTTCTGCTGTTTCCAGGGTAATTCTTATTTTACCAACATTTCCCTGTTCTTCCAACTGTTTCTTTCCAATTTGTACCTCTTCCATTTCTCCCGGCGTCATGATCTGTCTTTTTCTGCGGGAAATACAGGTTTCATCAAAGTAGATGCCGATACTGCAGTCCCGGTACACTCCGTCTACACGAAACCGTATCTTGACACGTTCTCCCATACGCTGTGGATCCAGGGTAGACGGCACGGTATAGCGAACGCCGTTTTCTCCCTCGATTTCAATGGAACCTCCTTCTTCCGCCCGGTTTCCCAACAGATAGGCTGCCGCACTTTCTCCTGCCTGCCTTGCCTCCTCCGACACAAAGTCCACCAGATCATGTACATGTAATACATTCCCGCAGGCAAACACGCCTTCTACGTTACTTTCCAGGCTTTCATCCACCACCGGCCCGTTGGTCACGGGGTTGATCTTCACTCCCATCTGGAGGCTCAGTTCATTTTCCGGGATCAGGCCGCAGGAAAGAAGGAGCGTATCACAGGCATATTCTTCCTGCGTCCCTTCTATGACGGTCCCTTCTGCGTCTACCTGCGCAATGGTCACGCTCTCCAGCCGTTCCTTCCCTTTGACGTTGACCACGGTGTGGCTAAGCTTCAAGGGAATGTCGAAGTCGTCCAGACACTGGACAATATTTCTCTTTAGTCCGCCGGAATAGGGCATCAGCTCTGCCACCACCTTTACTTTCGCCCCTTCCAGAGTCATCCGCCTGGCCATGATCAGCCCGATATCTCCGGATCCCAGAATCACCACTTCCCTACCGGGAAGATATCCGTCTATATTTACCAGCTTCTGGGCTGTCCCCGCCGAGTAGATTCCCTGCGGACGATACCCCGGAATGTTTAGGGCTCCCCTTGGCCGTTCCCGGCATCCCATAGCCAGTATGACCGCCCTTGCCTGAATCGTCCGGATCCCCTGGCGGTTCAGGAAGGTGATTTGCTTTTCCGGCGTCACCGCAAGAACCATGGTTTCTGTCAAAAACGGGATCTTCGCTTCTTTTAGCTGCTGCACAAACCGATGGGCATACTCCGGCCCCGTCAGTTCTTCCTGAAAGGTGTGCAGCCCGAACCCATTGTGAATACATTGATTCAGAATCCCTCCCAGCTTTTCCTCTCGCTCCAGAAGAAGAATGTCCTGTATCCCTTTTTCTCTGGCTGCGACCGCCGCCGCCAGCCCCGCCGGTCCGCCGCCTATAATCACCAGATCATATTGCTTCATGCCGCTTTCTCCTTCCGCTCTTTCTTACCTCTTTCAGTTCTATCTGTAATTCTCTGGCTAACAGCTCCATCAGCTTTGGCGTGCAAAAGCCTGCCTGGCACCGCCCCATCTCCGCCCTGGTCCGCCGCTTGATCCCATCCAGAGTCCTTGCTCCCAAAGGTCTTCGGATGGCGTCCAGAACCTCTCCTTCCGTCACCTGCTCGCACCGGCATACCATGGTTCCATAGGCCGGCTCCTTCTGCATGACGGCATGTTTCTCTTCCTCTGACAACTCCATAAAACGCAGGATATCTTTTCTGGTCTCGATAAACTGTTGCTTTGGTTCCGGCAGCAGCTTCTTTACCAGCAGATCTTTTACGTAAACTCCAATGGCCGGCGCGGAGGAAAGTCCCGGAGATTCAATCCCCGCCACGTCAATAAAGCCTTCTGCATCCGGGACTTCCCCGATCACAAATTCTCCCCCATCCTCATGCGCCCGCAGCCCTGCAAAAGATGTGATGATCTTTCTTTTTGGCACCGATCTTACCGATCTTCCGCTTTTTTCCAAGACTTCCTTCAGCCCCTCGGCTGTCGTAAAGGTCCCCTCTTTTTCCTCAATATCCACCGCAGTGGGACCTACTAGCAGATTCCCGTGTACCGTCGGCGTTACCAGCACCCCTTTCCCCTTTTCTGTGGGAAGCTGGAAAATGGTGTGATCTACCAGACCGCCCACCTCTTTGTCCATGAGGCAGTATTCTCCTTTTCTGGGCGTGATGTGGATCTTCTGTGCGCTGACCATATTGTGGAACACGTCGGCATATACCCCTGCCGCATTGACCACACATCTGGTTTCCAGATCTTTCTGATCTGTCTGTATGAGATACCCTGTTTCCAGCGGTCGGATGGCCAGCACTTCTGTTTCCAGTAGAAATTCCACCCCGTTTTCCGCCGCATTTTCCGCGTAGGCAATGTTCATTCCAAAGGGGCAGACGATTCCTCCCGTGGGGATATGCAGGGCGGCATAGATCTCGCCCGACAGATTCGGTTCCAGCTTTAACGCCTCTTCTCTTCCCAGAAGCCGCATCCCTTCCACACGATTGGCTTTGCCCTGCTCCAGCAGGTTTTTCAGCGCGCCTACCTCTTCCTCCCGATGACAGATCACCAGGGAACCGTTTCTCCGAAAGGGAAAATCCAGTTTTTTGGCCATTTCCTCCATCATCCGGTTGCCTTCCACGTTGAGCTTTGCCTTCAAAGAGCCCGGCTTTGCATCGAACCCGCCGTGTACGATCCCACTGTTGGCTTTGCTGGTTCCCTCTCCCACGTCGCTTTCTTTTTCTATCACACAGACAGACAGCTCATACCTTGACAGCTCTCTCGCTATGGCGCAGCCCGATACTCCGGCTCCTATAATAATTACGTCCTTCATGTCTTTCCTCTTTCTGTGAGCTTCTCCCACTTCTGTTTCCTTGACTTCCGTCTCTTCCCTGTCTCTGTCTCTTACTCAGAGGGTCCATACTTCCTGATTGGTGGAGGAGATTGCCACCGCCCCCGCCGAAATCGCTCCCATAATGTCCTCTTTGTCTGCAATCAGCCCTCCGCAGATCACCGGAATCTCCGTCTCCTCCACGATCCTCTTTGTGATCTTCGGCATGACGCCGGGCAGGATCTCGATACAGTCCGGTCGGATGTGGTCGATCTGCTTTTGAATGTTTGTAAATGCCATCGAATCCAGAATAAATGCCCGCAGCACCGTAAACAGTCCCAGTTCCTTTGCACGCTTCAAAAGGGCGGGACGGGTGGAAATGATCCCCTCCGCCTCTGTCTGCTCCCTCATAAAATCCACTGCGATCTCCTTATTTCCGATCCCTCCCAGAAGATCCAGGTGGACAATGGGGATTTTCCCTGCTGCTTTGACCTCTCCTACGATCTCCGGTATGGTACAGATATCTCCAAACAGGATAAACACCAGGCCTGATTCTGTTTCCAGACACGTTTTCAACCCTTCCCTGTTTTTCACAGCCGTGATGATCGGATTTGTTCCGATCACTTCCAATATTTGTTCTGGTCTCATGGACATTCTCTCCTTCTGCTCCCAGCGGTTTCCCACTGACACAAAAAGAGCAAAGGGACATATAGGATCCGTAGATCCTATATAATCACTTCGCTCCTGGTCTCCTAGTAATTATCTGAGATAAGTTTAGCACATTTTAAAAAAATTATCAAGCTTGTCGGATTCTTTTGATAGCTTCCACCGTGTTTTCATAGCTTCCAAAGGCCGTCAGCCGGAAATACCCTTCTCCGCTGGGCCCAAATCCGGAACCGGGCGTTCCCACCACATTCGCCTTCTCCAACAGGAAGTCAAAAAACTCCCAGGAAGTCATTCCCTGCGGCGTCTTCAGCCAGATGTAAGGCGCATTCACTCCTCCTGATACCTGATAGCCTGCCTCTCTTAGGCCTGTCTCGATCACAGATGCATTGTTCATATAGTAGGCCACCTGCTTTTTCAGCTGTTCTTTCCCCTCCGGAGAATACACGGCCTCCCCTGCTCTCTGCACGATATAGGGGGCTCCGTTGTACTTGGTGCCGTGTCTGCGCGCCCAAAGAGAATGCAGGGTGGTATCTCCGCATTTCAGCTCCTTCGGAATGACGGTGGCTCCCAGACGCACTCCCGTAAATCCCGCATTCTTGGAGAAGCTTCTCAGCTCGATCGCACAGGTTCTGGCTCCCTGGCACTCATAGATGGTATGGGGAACCCCTTCTTCCGAAATATACGCCTCGTAGGCCGCGTCATAGATGATGACGGATCCGTTTCGGTTGGCATAGTCCACCCACTCCTGCAGCGCTTCTCTGGAAATAGTCGCCCCTGTCGGATTATTGGGGAAGCAAAGATAAATGATATCCGGCACCTGATCGGGAAGGGACGGTGCAAATCCGTTTTCCTCCGTGCAGGGCATGTAGATCACGTCGCTCCAGGTCTGGCTGTCCGGGTCATAGATCCCCGTTCTTCCTGCCATCACGTTGGTGTCCACATACACCGGATAAACCGGGTCGCACACGGCAATCCTATTGTTCTTTGCAAAAATCTCCTGAATATTCCCGGAGTCGCATTTGGCTCCGTCGGAAATAAAGATCTCATCTGCCCGGATTTCACAGCCTCTAGACTGATAGTCTTCTTTTGCCATGACGCTTCTTAAAAATTCATAGCCAAGATCCGGCGCATACCCGTGAAAGGTCTCGGCATGCCCCATCTCGTCCACCGACCGGTGGAGGCTTTCGATGATAGCCGGTGCCAGCGGCTGTGTCACATCCCCGATTCCCAGGCGGATGATCTGTTTCTTGGGATTCTGTTCCTGAAAGGCCGCCACTTTTTTTGCGATATTGGAAAACAGATAGCTGCCCGGAAGCTTTAAATAGTCTTCATTGATTTTAAACATACTGCCACTCCTTATTCTGCCAGAGACTTCACGATCTGATCTACCACCTGATTAAGTTCCTCTTCCCTTTGTCTGGGAAGCACCGATTTCAGCGAAAGCATTTCACCCAGTACGGTCATTTCTTTCATTTCCTCCAGTTCTTTCGCCATACCTTTTCCCGCAGACAGCGCCCAGCTTCCGTTCTCGATCAGAACCACCTTCCGGTTCTTGACCGCCAGTGCTTTCATATCCGTCAGGAGGTTCTCCATTGGCGGGAACATGCCTGCGTTGTAGGTTGCGCTGGCTAATACTACGTGGCTGCAGCGGAAGATCTCTGAGATCAGTTCTGACACATGTGTGGAGGATACGTCGTATACTGCCAGGTTGGAGACTCCCGCGTCCGCCAGTCTGACTGCCAGAGCATCCACAGCCCTTTCCGTATTGCCATACACAGATCCGTAGATCAGGACCACTCCTTTTTCCTCCGGCCGGTAACTGCTCCATGCCTGATATTTCTCTATGAACCAGTCCAGATTGCTCCTCCAGATGGGGCCGTGCAGAGGACAGATCTTCTCCACTTCCAGTAGCGCCACTTTTTTCAGCACATTCTGCACCTGTATTCCATATTTTCCCACAATGTTTGCATAATATCTTCTCGCATCATCCAGCCAGTCCCGTTCAAACCGTATCTCATCGTTAAAGATGGAGCCGCTGAATGCACCGAACGCGCCAAAAGCATCCGCAGAAAACAGCGTCTTGTCCGTTACGTCGTAGGTCATCATCACTTCCGGCCAATGTACCATGGGCGCCATGTAAAACCGCAGTGTATGTTTTCCCAGAGACAGCTCTTCTCCTTCTTTCACCGCAACGGCCCTTTCCGTCATATCCGCTTCATAGAACTGTCCGATGATCTGAATGGCTTTCGCTGTTCCCACCACCTTCATATCCGGAAAACGGGACAGAAACTCGACGATCCCGGCACAATGATCCGGCTCCACATGATTGACCACCAGATAATCCAGCTGTCTTCCATCCAACAGGTAATCTACATTTTCGTAAAGCTGCCTTGCCACCGACTCGTCCACCGTGTCCATCAGCACCGTCTTTTCATCCTCAATAAAATACGCATTGTACGCGATCCCCCGGGGAATCGGAAATAAATTTTCAAATCTTTCAAGTCTGCGATCACTGCTTCCTACCCATACAATATCTTCCGTTATCTTTCTGGTACTTTGCATTTCTTCACACTCCTATAATCACTTTTCTTCCGGTTACATGGGACTTCCCATAAAGCACACTCATTATAGCACAGTTCACAGGAAGTTGCACTTCCAAAAATTCCCCGAAAAAGCGCCGTTTCTTCATCCTTTTTCACAAGCTTCGGCCTGATTATTTGTTCTTTGGAAATGTGATCCGGATCCGGGTTCCTGTCCCCTCCCGGCTCTGCAGACAGATCCTCCCCTCGTGTACCAAAGCTCCGTGCTTCACAATGGACAGACCAAGTCCTGTCCCTCCGCTTTCCTTGGATCTGCTTTTATCCACCCGGTAAAACCGTTCAAAGACTCTTTCCTGATCTTCTTCCCGTATTCCGATTCCTGTATCCTTTACCTGTAGAAACAGTTCCTCCTCACTGCTGCCTGTCAGGACGGTCACCCTGCCTCCTTCCCGGTTGTATTTGATGGCATTTTCACAGAGATTAAACAGCATTTCTTCCAGCACCATCCGAATCCCTGTAAAGGCTGCCGTCTCCCCCAGGACTTCCAGCGTGATCCCCTTCCTGTCTGCCAGAGGCTTCAGTCTCTCTGCCGTCTCCTTTGCGATCTCCATAAGATCCACCGGTTCTTTTTCCATCTCCGAGCCGCCTTCATCCAGATGTGACAGCTTCATCATGTCGTGGATCAGAGTGATCAGCCGTCTTGCCTCGTGATAGATCCGGCCCGAAAACCGCTCCACGTCTTCCTTTTTTACCATCCCTCTCTCCATCAGCTCTGCGTAGCCGGAAATAGAGGTAAGGGGCGTTTTCAGTTCGTGGGACACATTCGCCGAAAATTCTCTGCGGATCTTCTCTGCTTCTTCCTTTTCTTTGTTCCTTCGATCCAGACTTTCCAGAAGCGGCACCAGTTCCTCATAGATCTGATTTTCCAACGGATGCTCCAGATCCATGTGATTGATGGGCCGGATCAGTTTTTTCACCTGCCACTGGGACAGAGCTGCCGCCACCAAAAACATCAAGGCCCCTACCGCTCCCATGGCCGGAAGGATCTTCAAGGAGGTCTGCAGGACCGTGTCCATATTTTTGGAAACCCGCAGGATCTGCCCGTTTTCCAGGAGAACGGCGTAGTACATCATCTCGTTCCCCAGCGATCTGGACCGTCTTACATCCGTTCCCTCTCCGTGTGCCTTCGCTTCCACCACCTCTTTGCGGCCTGCATGGTTTTCCTTTACCCTGCTTTTCTGCGAATCATACTGCACCGTTCCGTCTGAATCGATCAATGTCACCCGGGTCCTTCTCTCCACCCGGTCCATCTGCTGCAGATGCTCTGTTCCAAACAGCTCCACCGTCCGTCTGATATAGGCCGCCTCCTGTGCCATATCTTTTCGTATGACATCCATTGTCTGGCGGTACATGACCCAGGTAGTGCAGCCGCAGGTGATGATAAGGGTGACAAACACGATCAGTATCATGCTTTTGCGCAGCCTTTTCTTCATGCTTTTGTCCTCTTTTCTTCTTCCCTAGCTCTCCGTCTGCTTCCGACTGTTGATACGATATCCCACTCCCCGTACTGTTTCTATCATACCTCCTGCTCCCAGAAGCTTCTGTCGCAATGTCCGGATATGTACGTCCAGTGTCCTGGTCTCCCCTGAAAACCCGTAGCCCCAGACGGATTCCAGAAGCTGTTCCCTGGTGTGAACCGTATCCGGCTGTCTCATCAGATGTACCAGAAGCTGATACTCTTTCAGCGTCAGGGTAATTTCCTCTCCTTCCAGCCTTACTTCATGTTTTTTCCGATCCACTTCCAGATTTCCGATCCGCAGGAGTTCTTCCTTTTCTGCTCTTCTTGTTAGCCGCCGCAGGACTGCCCTGATCCTGGAGATCAGTTCCATCATCCCGAAGGGCTTCGTGATATAATCGTCCGCCCCTGCATCCAGACCGACCACCTTATCGTACTCCTCTCCCTTTGCCGTTACCATGATCACCGGAATATCCCTCCACCTCTCGTCTGTTTTCAGCCATCTCAAAACGGAATATCCGTCCTCTCCCGGCAGCATCACATCAAGCAAAACAAGCTCTGGCAGTTCCTTTGCCAAAGCTTTTCTGAATGTTTTCGCATTTTCAAATCCTGTTGCCTGAAACCCCGTGCTTTCCAGGGTATAGACCAAAAGCTCCCGGATGTTCCTGTCATCCTCCACACAAAAAATCATGCCTTCCTCCTTCTGCTTCACAGGCCATGTCCCCCGCCTTATCCGTTAGGGTTCCGGTGTACGCCGGTAATGGAGAACTCCACCCAGGCGGAAATATTGACAGCATGATCCGCGATCCTTTCCAGATACTTTATGATCATCAGAAGATCCACGGCAAATTCCCCGTTTTCTCCTCTTTCTTCAGCGATCAGCTCCACCAGCCGCTCCCTGTTCCTGGTAAACAGCTCATCCACCTCATCATCGGCCTCCATGACTCTCCGGGACAGCTCCAGGTCCTTCGTCACATAGGCCCGAACGCTGTCATTTACCATTTTGGCGGCCTTCTTTGCCATCTCCCGGATCCCCTCCACGTCCACTGCCCCTGTAAACTGGCCGGACAAAATGATCTCTCCGATATCCGCCGCCTGATTTCCGATGCGGGACATGTCCGTTACCATCTTCAGCGCCGCCGATATCTGCCGCAGATCTCTTGCTACAGGCTGCTGCTGCAGCAAAAGCTTCAGGCAGAGTCTTTCAATGTCTTTTTCCATCTGCGAGATCTCTTCATCAAGCTCCATCGCCTTCCTGCCCTGCCGATAGTCGCCTTCCCAAAGTGCGCAGACCGCTTTGTCAATGGCAAATCCGCACAGATCTCCCATGTCGGTCAACTGCTCATTCAAGTATTTTAGCTGCATTCCGAATCTGTCTCTCATCTTACCCAAACCTCCCTGTGATATAATCCTCTGTTCGTTTGTCCGAAGGCATCGAAAACAAGGTTTCCGTGTCTTTGTACTCGATCATCTCTCCCAGCAGAAAGAAGGCTGTATGGTCCGAAATGCGAAGCGCCTGCTGCATATTATGGGTAACCATGACAATAGTATAGTCCTTCTTCAGTTCCACTGCAAGGTCTTCTATCCTGGCCGTAGAGATGGGATCCAGAGCAGACGTAGGCTCATCCATCAGCAGAACCTCCGGCTCCACTGCAAGCGCCCTGGCGATGCAGACTCTTTGCTGCTGTCCTCCCGAAAGCCCCAGTGCACTTTTTTTCAGCCGGTCCTTGGTTTCCTCCCAGATCGCTGCATTCCGCAGGGATTTTTCCACAATGGCGTCCAGTCTGCTTTTGGATCTGACTCCATGTGTCCGGGGACCATATGCTACATTGTCGTAGATGCTCATAGGAAACGGATTGGGCTTTTGAAACACCATTCCCACCCGCTTTCGCAGAAGATTTACGTCCGTATCCCGGAAAATGCTTTTGCCGTCCAGCTGTACCTCCCCCCGGATCCGGCATCCCTCCACCAGATCATTCATCCGGTTCAGGGTTTTTAACAGGGTGGATTTGCCACACCCTGACGGCCCTATAAAGGCTGTGATCCGATTGGCCTCCACATCCAGATTGATCTGTTTCAATGCCTGAAATTCCCCGTAATGCAGGTTCAGATTTTGAATCTTTATTTTATTCATGTGCTACCCTCTGTCTTTCATTAATTTTTTTGCCACAAACACGGACAGGCTATTGATCCCCAGTACAAATACCAGCAGTACCACCGCCGTTGCATACGCCTGATCCATATATAGTCCCTCGCTGGCCAGACTGTACATATGCACTGCCAGCGTCCTGCCTGAGTGCAGAATGCCTTTTGCAATGTGAGGCACCGTCCCCGCCGTATAGATCAAAGCTGCCGTTTCTCCCACGATCCTTCCTGTTGCCAGAATGATGCCCGACAGGATCCCCGGGCCTGCGCTGGGAAGGATCACCGCAAAGATCGTCCGGATCTTTCCTGCTCCCAGCCCAAAGCTTCCTTCCCGGTAGGCGTCCGGAACGGATTTTAACGCCTCCTCCGTCGTCCGCAGGATCAAAGGCAGTACCATGATGGACAGGGTGCAGGATCCTGATAAGAGAGAAAATCCCCAGTCCAGATAGGATACAAAAAACAGCATGCCAAACAGTCCGTAAATAATGGACGGGATTCCTGTTAAAGTCTCCGTTGTCAGTCGGATCCAGTCCACAAACCTGCTGTCCTTTTTGGCATATTCCACCAGATAGATCGCTGCTCCCACCCCCAGGGGGATCGCCACCACAAGAGCCAGACCGATCATTTCCAGGGTATTGATCAGCGCCGGAAAAAGAGAGGCATTTTCCGTGGTATAGGTTATGGCAAACAGGGAAGGCTTCAGATGAAAGATCCCCTTCCAAAATACATATCCCATCAGGCAGAACAGGGCTCCGAATGTGATCAGCGCCGAGCCCCATACCAGGAGCATCAGCAAAGCAGATCCCGGCTTTTTTCCGTACATTTCTCCCTGCTCTTTCAAAAAACCGGCTACACTTTTTTTATGTTTCATGACGACTCCTTCTCTTTAGCAGGGCTACCTGCCCATTCATGATCAATATAAACACAAAGAGGACGACTCCCGTCCCGATCAGGGCTTCTCTGTGCAGGTCTGTGGCATATCCCATTTCTATTACGATATTGGCCGTCAGCGTCCGTATGCCGCGGAAGATCCCGTTTGGCATCCTGGCCTGATTTCCCGCCACCATGATCACCGCCATCGTCTCGCCGATGGCCCTTCCGATCCCCAGAACCACACCCGCGATCACTCCCGACTTTGCTGCCGGCAGCACCGCTGAAAAAACAGCTCTTTCCTTTGTCGCTCCCAGCGCCACCGCCCCCTCATAATAGAAGGAAGGAACGGCACGAATCGCTGCTTCCGAAACTCCGATCACCGTAGGAAGGATCATCAGTCCCAGAAGGAAGGATGCCGTCAGGATGCTGTTCCCATTTCCCGGATATCCCATGGCCCGTCCCATCTGCCTGATCCAGGGGACCAGCACCACCAGACCAAAAAAGCCATACACCACCGACGGAATACCTGCCATCAGCTCTGTGGCGGATTTCAGCGGGCGATAGAGTCCCTTCGGACAATAATAGATGAGAAAAACGGCTGTGAAAATCCCGATGGGGATTCCCACAAGCGCCGCTCCCGCAGTTACATACAGACTGCCCAGTATCATAGGAAACAAACCATACCTGTCATTTCCCGGTCTCCATACCTTCCCTGACAGGAAATTACCTACCCCTATTTTTTCAATGGCCGGAATCCCCTTGGCAAACAGAAAGATACAGATCAGCGCCACCGCCAGGATGGAGGTTCCGGCAGCCGCCAGAAACAACAGCTTCAGGCCTTTTTCTCTGCCTTTTTTCTTTTGCATCTATTCGTCCACCTCACTCCAGGTATATGCCTTTCCCGTAAAGATGTCTTTTACCTGCTCTTTCTTCAGTTCTGTGACAGGATTGGACGAATTGACGATCACTGCGATCCCGTCTGTTGCAAGGACTTTTGTCTTCACACCTTTAGATGTTTCAGAATCCTTCAGTTCTCTGGAGGCCATTCCGATGTCATAGCTTCCGTCTATGGTCGAAGACACTCCTGTGGTGGAATCTGTGGTCTGCAGTTCCACATCAACCTTGGTATTTTTCTTCTCATAGGCTTCTGCCAGCTTTTCCATGACCGGAGATACAGAAGAGGATCCTCCCACCACCAGCTTTCCCTCCACGCTGCCCGGCTCGTAGGGCTTTGCGTCATCCTCCGGTATGTATCCGTTTTCTTCTACGACCTTCTGCCCTTCCTCACTGAGTACAAACTGTATAAAATCATTCACAAGCGGATTCGTTTCTCCTTCCTTCACCACCAGATTGAAGGGTCTGGAGATCGGATAGTCTCCCGACTTTACCTTGTCCGTCGTAGCTTCTGCTCCATCGATCTTTACCGCCTTCACTTTATCATTCAAGGCTCCCAATGACACATACCCGATGGCGTATTCGTCTTCCTCTACCGTTGTCAGCATGACCGATGTACTGTTGGTGATCTGCGCCTCGTCCGTGGTCTTATCTACTTTCTCCCCGTTTTCCTCTTCCTCGATTTCAAACAGTTCCACAAAAGCTCCCCTGGTTCCGGAGCCTTCCTCCCTGGATACCACAGAAATATCCATTTCCTTATCCCAGTTTCCTGCTTCCTTCTGGTCAGATCCTTTTCCCTTACATCCTGCCACGAGCATCGCTGCCAATCCGATCAGAGCCACTAATTTTCCATACTTTTTCATCTTTTTCCTCCTTATGTCCTTCAGGATCCGGCGGTTTTTATCCACCTGCACCGCATCCTGTCATCCGACATCTGGTTTTTCGTTACAGTTGTATCTTAAAGGAGCAATGTTAAATCCAAAATCCTGTTCCTGTTAAATCTTTGTAAAATCCATCTGTTTTGACAGGTTTTTTCTCTTCTTCCATTTAGCGATAGAATCTGTCCCCCCTTCTGTGCTATAATAGGAACAATCGGAAATTCGGAAAGGTGAGGACAGATAGCATGTGGATTGCAGAAAATTGGAAGGATTATGAGGTATTGGATTGCAGAAAGGGAGAAAAACTGGAAAGATGGGGCGACTTTCTCCTGGTGCGCCCGGATCCTCAGGTCATCTGGGAAACTCCCAAAGCCTGCCGGGGCTGGGACCGTCCCAACGGCCATTATCGTCGCAGTAAAAAGGGGGGCGGTGAATGGGACTTCTTCCAGCTGCCCGACCAGTGGCAGATTCGCTATGGTTCTCTTGTTTTCCATCTGAAACCTTTCAGTTTTAAGCACACCGGCCTTTTTCCGGAACAGGCGGTAAACTGGGATTGGTGCCAGAGTCGGATCCGCCAGGCAGGAAGACCGGTAAAAGTCCTGAATCTGTTCGCCTATACAGGAGGTGCCACCCTGGCCGCAGCTGCAGCCGGCGCCAGCGTCACCCATGTGGACGCTTCGAAAGGCATGGTGGGATGGGCAAAAGAAAATGCCGCTTCCTCCGGACTTTCAGACAGACCCATCCGCTGGCTGGTAGATGACTGTATCAAATTTGTGGAGCGAGAGATCCGCCGCGGCAACCATTACGACGCTATCATCATGGATCCCCCCTCCTATGGCAGAGGCCCAAAGGGGGAGATCTGGAAGATCGAGGATGCGATCCACCCTCTGATCCGCCTCTGTGCGCAGCTTCTGTCTCCTGAACCCCTGTTCTTCCTGATCAATTCCTACACAACAGGTCTTGCTCCTTCTGTACTGACTTACATGTTGTCTGTAGAATTGAAGGACAAAAAAGGGCAGGTAGATGCCCAGGAGATCGGACTGCCGGTTTCTTCTTCCGGGCTGATCCTCCCCTGTGGCGCCTCCGCCCGCTGGGAATGTTTATAATTTTTTGTTTTCGTAACATTTGTTACAGAAATAAGCCTTGTTTTCCTGTATCCTAAGAGCAACCTTAAGATGACAAAGAAGGAGGGATCGTATGACAAGATTTTTTAAAGATACAAATTCATCAAATATTTTTAACCAGCTGACAAATGCTCCTGTAAACGGTGATCTTGCCCTAACGGAACTGATTGCTAATACGACGGACGCGGCGCAGGAAAAGCATGTGCCTGAAGTTACGGTGGAAGGCAATCGCGTGGAGGTCTGTGTCGGCTCCGTGATCCATCCCATGCTGGAGGAGCACTTTATTACCGGCATCTACATCGAAACAGAACAAGGCTCCCAGTACAAAGCCCTGAACCCGGGAGAGGAGCCAAAGGCAGTCTTTTTGCTGACGGAAGGCGATCGGCTGATCGCTGCTTATGAAAACTGTAATCTTCATGGATTATGGAAGAAAGAACTATAAATACACACAAGAGAACTGGAGGAAATGACAATGAAAAAGTATGTATGTGAACCATGTGGCTATGTTTATGATCCTGAAGTAGGCGATCCGGATGCAGGAATCGCAGCAGGAACCGCTTTTGAAGATCTGCCGGAAGACTGGGTATGTCCTCTTTGCGGCGTAGACAAAAGCGCATTTGTTGAGGAATAAAAAGATCTGAAGGATCGTTTGTTCCTGCTTTTACAGAATCGTTGAGATCATTAAAAAAGAGTTTCTTGCGGGACCGTTTTACCACTTCCCGGAGAAACTCTTTTTTATCCTTTTCTTTTTTACTCCTTTTATTTTTCTGTCCTTTGCACTCTTCTGCGTTTCTATTCCTCCACCTTGTCTATCTCGTCCTGTAAACGTCCAAAATCCAGGATTGCAATACGCCCTCTTCCCTGGATCTTCAGTACGCCACATTCCTGCAGATACGACAATTCTCTGGAAAGAGAAGGTCTTGTAGTATTCAGATGGGCGGCCAGCTCTTCCCGCTTCATCGTCAGCTCTACCTGGGGATTTCCTCCGCTTTGTTGCATCAGATAATAGGACACCCTCTGTCTTAAAGTCCCACAGGTCAAAAGATACAGCTTTTTTGACATTTGATCCGCCTCGTTGGCGAAGATCCTCATCATGTTGTAGATGATCTTTTTATGATAGGCACAGTTTTTTGCGCAGGTACTGTAAAAAAAGTGGCTGGAAACCGACAGGATGGTCGTTTTGGTTCTCGCCAAAGCATAATACTCATAGGCGGGATGCTCCAAAAACAGATCCTTCTCTCCAAAGCTTTGCCCCTCTTTCAGATATTCCGCATAATTCTGTCTGCCCATGGCGTTGACCTGTCCTAACAGGACATTTCCCTTCAAGATGAAGTAGAGCTTCCTGGGCACGTCCTCCTGACAAAAAATATACTCATTTTTTTTATATTCCTGTACCACCGATCTGGAACATCCCATGCTCCGTGTGATCTCCTCTTCTGACAAATCCCGAAACAGACTCAGCTCCTTCATTTTCATACCTTGTCCCTCTTTCATTTCCCGATTTCCTTCATGGTATAGTACCGGCTTTCTTCTGTCAATTCCCTTTTCTACCGCATTCGACTTTCATGTTTCCTTTTTTTATTTATTTATATTTTCTATAACCTATAATCGAATTTTTGAATAAATAAATTGTTTTCTTTTATTTTTTTCTATTATTCACAGAATATTACTTGAATTTTCCTGTTATTTTTGCTATCATACGAATAGAAAATACGGCGGACAGACATTCTGTCCCAAACGCAAAGGAGCAGGAGGATCTATCATGAAAAAGAGACTGGTAATGCTGTTGGTCGCTGTTTGCTTCAGCGCCATGCTGTTTAACGGATGTAGCAAGGATTCTGAAAAGAAAGAAGAAACCAAGACAGAAACCACAGAAGAAAGCAAAGACGAAGCCAAGGCGGAGGATTCCAAAACAGAGGAAAAGCCCAAGGCTATGGGAAGCGCAAAGGACGGAAATGAAGTTTCTGTAGAAACCGTTTCCATGAAGCTTGTGAAAGCAGTAGAAGAAGGCGGCTACACCATGGTAAACACCGAAGAGTTAAAATCCTGGGTGGATAACAAAGAGGACATGATCCTGATCGATACCATGCCTGCTGACCATTACAAAAGCAAACGGATTCCTACTGCCGTCAACGCTGAGCTCCCTGTTGCCTATGCCGATGTGACTCCGGAGCAAAGAGAAGCCTTTGTCTCTCTGCTGGGCACTGACAAAGATAAAAAAATCGTTATTTACTGCGGATTTGTAGGCTGTGAACGCTCTCATGTGGGCGCTTTGATCGCGAAAGAAGAAGGCTTTACAAATGTAGTAAGACATCCCGGCGGAATCATCGCCTGGATCGACGCAGGATACGACATTGAATCCGACGACTAATCACTCACAGTGTGTCCCTATTTTTAGGCTCTCCCGATCCGGGGGAGCCTTTCTCTGTCCTTGACATCTCTTTTTCTCCAATCTTGGCAGTTCTTTTTCGCCGTCCTTGGCAGCCCTTTCTCTCCCGTTTGACTTTCTCTGTAAAATCCTTTACCATCGAAAGAAAACACACCATAGAAAGATGAGGATACTGCAATGAAATTAATGATCGCTTCTGATATTCACGGTTCGGCCTATTACTGTCAGCAACTGGTTGCGGCCTACCACCGAGAGCAGCCGGACAGACTGCTGCTTTTAGGTGATCTTCTGTATCATGGGCCACGAAACGATCTTCCCCGAGACTATTCCCCCAAAAAAGTGATCTCCCTGCTCAACCCTTTGCGCAACTCTGTATTGTGTGTGCGGGGCAACTGTGAAAGTGAAGTGGATCAAATGGTTCTGGATTTTCCTATTCTGGCAGACTATGCCTTTCTGGAAATCAATGGACACACCATTTTCGCCACCCATGGCCATCTGTTTTCTCCGGACAATCCGCCTCCGCTTAAGGCAGGCGATACCCTCCTGTGCGGCCACACCCATATCCCCGCCAATCGGGATATGGGGGGATGGTACTACCGCAATCCCGGTTCCGTCTCCCTCCCGAAGGAAGGTTCTTTTCACGGGTACATGGTATTGGAAAAGGATTTTATCTGGAAGACGCTGGAGGGAACGCCTGTAAAAGTGTAGCAACATTTCATCAGAAAAAGAGACCTGCTGTTCTCTAAATGCCAGCAGATCTCTTTTTTTTAGTCAGGTAGCTGATGCCCCTGCAGCTCATAATAAAACATATACTGCTGCAAGATCCCCTCTATCCCTTTATACTTCCGTTTGGGAAATCCCCGCTTATACTGTCGCTTTAACGCCTGTAAAATATGGGTATCTTTTGGAAAGGCCTCCAGGTGATGCAGGGCAAACAGGCAGATGCAGTCTGCCACCTTGTCTCCTACTCCGTACAGCTTCAGCAATTCTTTTTTTGCTTCCTGGTAAGAAAGCTGTGAAACAGCGGAAAGATCCGCCTCTTCGCTGTACACGGCATTCGCCGTCTGCCGGATATATTTGCTCCGATACCCCAGCCCGCAGCCTTTCAGTTCCTCCACACTGAGTCCTGCCAGCGCTTCCGGCGTGGGGAAAGCATAGTATGTTTCGCCCTGCGGTCCCTCTTTTGGCTCCCCGCAGAAAGCGCAGAGCGTCTCAATACATTTCCTGATCCGTTTGATGTTATTCTGTTGCGAAATCAAAAAGGAAATGATCATTTCCCACAAATCCTGTTTCAGGATCCGGATGCCCCCGCCCAGACGGGCCGCGCGGGTAAGGTACAGGTCCTTCTCATCGATCCGGTCGATACACGCCTGATAATCCCGTCCCAGGTCAAAATAAGGCTCCCAGTATGTTTCAAACTCCTGCGGCGTGCAGTCAAAGCGACAGACATCCTCTTCCTGTTCCATCTCCAGATATCGATCTCCTGCAACCAGGATGTAACTGCCTTTTCCCCTCTCTTTCATACGAAAGCACTGTCCGGACCGGCAGATTTGAGACAGGCTGAAATTCTTAACGGTTTTCTCTATCATAATGACGTCTTTAATCCTTCTATGATCCGGATCCACTGTTCCTTATTTTTAGCCCCCAAAATGACGTCTCCCACCTGTTTTCCTTCCTTGTCCACAAAAATTGTTGTAGGCACCACATTGATCTGTGACAGGATGCCGGACGTCAGATCTTCCGATGCAATGATCTGCAGATAATCTGCCTGTGTCTTCTCTACGATCTCCTTTGCGGTAGCGTCCTGCACCTCGCTGACGTCGCTGACCAGACCAACGATCTGCAGCCCCTTCCCCGCATATTCCCGACTGATTTCTCCCAGCTCGGGCATTTCGTTGATGCACGGTCCGCAAAATGTCCCCCAGATATTTACCATGGTCAGATCTGCCTGCTGAAACAGCTCCTGTGTCACATCCTCCCCCTCCAGGGTCTTGGTCTGAAAGGTTCCAAATATGACTTTGCCATCCTGGGCCGTACTATCCTTTGCATCACTTTCCACTTTGGTTTCTTTGTTCGCACTGTTTTCTGTCTGCTTTCTTCCGCAGGCCCCCAGGATCAATCCACCTGTTATGCCGATCAAAAGCACGACTGCTGCCCATTTTTTCCTCAATGTTCTTCCTCCTTCTGACTGTTTTGACTGTTGACAAACCTGCCGGAAATACGAGACGCACCGCGCACCCTTCCCTGCTGCAAAACTACGACAGTCTATACTCCCGCTTTCTTACAGATATCGTTTAGGCAGCACCTGTCGCAGTACGGACTGGTTCTTGCCGTACAGACATCCCGGCCGTGGAACACCAGGCGGTGGCAAAAATCACTGCCCTCTTCCGGCGGTATGATCTTCCACAGTTCCATTTCCACCTTTTTCGGTTCCCGGATCCCTTTTACCAGGCCGATCCGGTTGACCAGACGGATACAATGGGTGTCTGTTACGATAGCAGGCTTCCCATACACGTCTCCCATCACCAGATTCGCGCTTTTTCTTCCGACTCCGGGAAGCTTTAAAAGCTCTTCAAAGGTTTCGGGGATCCCTCCGTTGTATTGTTCTTTCAATATCTTCATACAGGCGCTGATGTCCCTCGCCTTACTGGCTCCCAAACCGCAGGGCCTGACAATTTTTTCTATTTCACCGACCTCTGCTTCTGCCAGTGCTTCCACCGTCGGAAATTTCTCATACAATCCTTCTACAACTACGTTTACTCTTTCGTCTGTACACTGCGCTGCCAGACGCAGGCTGACAAGGAGCTTCCATCCTGCATTATAATCCAGTGTACAGGTAGCATCGGGATATTCTTTTTTCAATCGTTCGATCACTTCTATTGCCAGTTCTTTTTTTCTCATGATTCCTCCTGTCACTTTGTCTGATCCTGGTATTATAACACAAAACGACCGGAAATCAAACACGGTCGCTTTGTGAATCGTCGTTTTGTAAATCGTCATTCTATGGCAGTTCTCCCCAGCGTTTTGTGATAGGACGTCTTCTTTTCTCTGCCAAAACGTTTCTGTCGTCGAAAGAAACGGCGGCTCTTTTCAGGACAGCCTTCCGCTTTCCATCTCATAGACCACATCTGCAATGTGCATGGTAGAGGCTCTATGAGACACCAGTACCACCGTTTTCTTCTGTGCCGACTCCTTCAGGGATTTCAGGATCATCCCTTCATTCAGGGAATCCAGGTTGGAAGTAGGCTCATCCAGCAAAATAAGGTCAGTGTCGTGCAGGAATGCCCTGGCAATACCGATTCTCTGTTTCTCTCCGCCGGATAAGGTGTCGCCAAGTTCCCCTACTTCCGTATCATACCCTTTGGGAAGGCTCCTGATGAAATCATGGACGGACGCTTTCTTCGCCGCCTCTATGATCTCTTCCCCGGATGCTCCCGGCTTTGCGATGGCAATATTATTTGCAATGGAATCATGAAACAAATGCGTTTCCTGCGTTACATAGCTTTCCATGCTTCTGAGGCATTTTGTAGGGAGCTTTCTTACATCCTCCCCGTCTACAGACACGCTTCCTTCTTTTACATCCCAGAAGCGCATCAGCAGTTTCAAAAGGGTCGATTTTCCGGAACCGCTTGCTCCGTGGATCCCCGTGATCCTGCCCGGCTTCCATTTCAGGGAACAATGCTCCAGAATCACGTCCTCCTCATATGCAAATGTCACATCCTTTGCCTCTGCCCCTGCAAACTCCTGTTTGCGCTCTCTGGCGTCCTCTTCTCCCGGAATCTCCTCTGTCATCGGAGTTTCTTCCAGCAGGGAAAGAACCCTCTCTCCACTTGCCAGTGTCTGATTCAGATTGTTGGAAAGGCTGGATAATGCCACCGTCGGCCCAAAGGATCCCATCATTGCGATCGTGCATGTCAGGATCCCTTCAAATCCCATCTCTCCTCCCGCATACAGCCACACCGTCAGCGCCAGCATTCCAAAAGAAGCCGCCAGGATCGTCAGGTTTGTGAAGGACCGCTGTGCACCTTCCATCCTGCTTAAAGCTTCCTGCATATCCGCAAGCTCCTTGGAGCGCTGCGACAACTGTTCCTTCCTCCGGTCTCCCTGTCCGTACCGGATCGTCTCATCCAGACCGCGAAGAGAATCCAGCACGAAGCTGTTCAATTCCCCGAAGCCGGTTCGAAATTCCATGCCTCTTTCGCCTCCACGCCTGCCGTTCCATACGGGGATCACGGCCCCGACCAGCAGATACGCCGACGCGGCAAGCAGCCCTGCCATCCAGTGATAGTTTCCGATAAACAGAACCATGATCAGTGACGTCAGTGTCGTGATGGCGATCGGAGAGATGGTGTGCGCATAGAATACCTCCAGCAGTTCGATATCTGTCGTGATGAGCGAGATCAGATCCCCCCGGTCCCTTCCTTCCAGCTTTGCCGGACACAGCTTTCGCAGAGCTGCAAATATCCTGTGCCGGATGATTGCCAGTAGCTTAAACGCAATGAAGTGGTTGCAGTACTGTTCTGCGTAGTGGAGGATCCCGCGAAGCACCGCAAGCAGGAGCATTCCCGTAAGAATGGTTTTCACCGGAGTAAAAACCAGCCACATATGTTTTACCGGAACGCTCATTCCTGCCGCGCCTGTCAAAAGTCCGTGTACCACCACCTGTCCGGCCAGGATCGTCAGGAAAATGGCGCACAAATACCCTGTCGTCCCAAAGAGGATCGCCGCCAGCATAACATGGAGCAGCGGCTTTACCAGCCCTATCAGGCTCCCCATGATCCGAAGCGCACTCCTGCGGTTTTGAAAAACACCGGAAGTATCTGCCTGTGTCCTTGTTTTTCCTGTACTCATGCGCCGCTTCCCTCCTTTCCATACTGTTCCAATGCCATCTGCCTGTCGTACAACTGCCTGTATGCGCCGTCCGCCTGCATCAACTCTTCGTGGCTTCCATTCTCAGTGATCCTTCCGTCTTTTAGAAAGCAGATCCGGTCAGACTTCACAACATTTGCCAGCCGGTGGGAGATCAGCAGGACTGTTTTTGTCTCTGCGATTTTGCGAATCACGTCCATGATCTTCTCCTCACTTTCCACATCAATGTTGGAGGTGGCCTCATCAAACAGATAGATCTTTGCTTCTTTCAGCAGGGCTCTGGCAATCGCCAGTCTCTGGCGCTGCCCTCCGGACAGATTACTTGCCCGTTCCAGCAATTTTGTCTGTAAGCCCTCCTGCGTCTGTAAAAATCCCAGAAGATTTACCTGCTGCAGGACATCCTTCATCTCCTCTTCCGTCGCATCCGGCTTTGCCATGCGCAGATTTTCTTCTACCGTTCCCTTAAACAGATAGCTGTTGTGGCAGACGAATGCCATCTGCTTCATCCACTCGTCTTCACACACCTGGGCAAGGGATGCTCCTCCGATGGTGATTTCTCCGGAATATCCCCGGTTTTTCCCGGCAAGAATCCCGGCAACCGTGCTTTTTCCACAGCCGGATTCTCCCACCAGTGATACGAAGCTTCCTGCAGGAAGTTCCAGATCTACCCCCGCCAGGATCTCTCTGTCCTTCTCATAGGAAAAACGCACATCTTTCAGAGAAATGTCCCATGGCTCATCCGGCAGGGCACATTTTCCTTTTTGCGGCTCCGGCAGATCCAGGATCCTGAAAATCCTGTCGCTGGCCGCCATCCCATTCATGGCAATATGAAAAAACGAACCAAGCAGGCGAAGAGGCAGGAAAAATTCACTGGCAAGCAGGATGATGCACAAGGTTCCCGATATGCCCGTTTCCCCCTTCAAAAATTCTGATACTGCCACCGCCATTCCAATGGTTGCGCCGCCGTAGGCTATCACATCCATCACGCTGGTAGAATTCAGCTGCATGCTCAGCACCTTCATGGTGATCCTGCGGAAATTCTGTGATTCTGCGTCCATCTCGTCCGCCTTTTGCCGGTCTGCCTGATAGATCTTCAGGGTGGTCAGTCCCTGCAGGTTTTCAAGAAAAGAGTCTCCCAGCCCCGTATAAACGCTCCAATACCTGTTCAGCAGCCTTTTTGCCAGTTTCTGTACCACCACAATGGAGACAGGGATCAGCGGCACACAAAGCAAAAGGATCCCGCTGGCTCTGAAGCTGATCCTGCAAAGCACGAAAAACAGAGTAAGGGGTGCGACCAGGCTGTAAAACAGTTGCGGCAGGTATTTCCCAAAGTATGTTTCCAGTTGTTCTACCCCCTCGGTGGACACCTGTACCACCTCAGAGGACGGTATCTGCTCGCTGTAGGACGCTCCCAGCCTCAGCATTTTTCCATAAATCTTTTCCCGCAGGACCTGTTTTACATCTACACAGGCCAGATAGGAGGATCTTGCCCCCATCCGCTCACAGACAAATCGGATCCCTGCCACCAGGGCCAACGTCAGTATCGTGCGCTCTATCACAGGTATCGTCACTGTACGGTATGCGATCCGTTCCAGCAGTCCTGCAACGGAGAAAACGGCCAGTACCTGCGCCAGAAGCGCCGTCCACTGCCACAGAACCGTATATGCGATATACTTTTTTGCATGGGACAGAAGTCCCATCAGTCTTGTTTTGATCATATGCTTTCCCTTGTTCTCTGTTTCTTCCTGTTTCTTCCTGTTTTTTCTTGTTTTTTCCTGTTTCTTTCTCATTTCTTTTCTGCTTCTTTTTTCAGTCCGTTAAAAGCCGGACCGAAGGACAGATCCTGTTTCAGGACTCTCCCTCCGGCGTTTTCTTTTCCGGTTTTACCGTCTTTACCCGCAGGGAAAAATACAGCAGATGGCATACCCATACCACCACAATACAAAGTCTTCCCACCGGCACCTGCTTCATGCAGAGAAATCCAATGGCCATCACCGCCGTTACCATCCCGATCATCTTGCACTTTGTTTCTACCGTCATTGCTTTTTTTTGAACAAAACTGTCCAGATGCTTCCGGTACAGCTTCGTTCCTACAAACCAGTCATGCAGTTTTCTTGAACTTTTGGCAAAGCAGACCAGCGTTGCCAGATAAAACGGAGCTGTTGGCAGGATCGGAAGCAGGATTCCTGCCGTACCAAGCCCTAGGCAAAAAAAGCCCAGCGCTATCCACACTATTCTCAACGGATTTTTCATATTTTCCCTCCCCGGTGTCATTGTCCTCCTGTTTCTGTCCTTCTACACCGCCAATACAAACTTACCTCCGGCAACCTTTGTCACTCCAAGCTCAATTCCATACAGTTCCCGGATGCTCTCTTTTGTGATCACTTCCTCCGGATCTCCCTCCACCAGCACCTGTCCGTCTTTCAGTCCGATGATCGTGTCCGAGTAAGCGATGGTCTGATTCATATCATGTAACACCATGACGATCGTCATCCCAAATTCCCGGTTCAGTTTCCGGATCAGCTGCAGGATCTCGATCTGATATCGGATATCCAGGTAAGTCGTCGGTTCATCCAAAAACAAAAGCCCGGTTCCCTGACAAAGTGCCATGGCGATCCACACCCTCTGACGTTGTCCTCCTGAAAGTCTGTACACCTCTTTGTTCCTGTAGGTTTCCAGATCCGTCACCTCCAGCGCCCACCGAATCATTCTCGCATCTTCCTCGCTTTCTCCCTGCATCATCCTTTTATGGGGCGTCCGCCCGAATGCCACCAGCTCCTCTACGGTAATATCCTCTGCCGCAGTATTGTACTGCCAGACGACAGCGGCTTTCCTGGCCAGCTCTTTCAGGCTCAGATTCTGGATATTCTTTCCCTTCAGGAAAATATTTCCCTTTTTCGGATACAGGTTTTTCGTCATCAGAGAAAACAGTGTGGATTTCCCACATCCGTTTGCCCCCATAATGGTTGTGATCCTTCCCTCCCGGATTTTAAAGGACACACCTTGAAGCACCTGATTCCTGCCATACGCAAAGTGCAGATCCCGTACCTCCATGGCCGGCTTATCCGCCCATTTTCTTTTTTTGTCGTCTCTTCTTTCCGCCTCTTCCACAGGAACAGAAATTCCTCGCTTATCTTCCATATTTTCCGGACCTCCTTAACAGGATGATAAAAAACGGTCCTCCCGCCACACTCATGATAATGGATGCCGGCACTTCATAGGGAACGGCGATACTCCTTCCTATGGTGTCTGCCAGCAAAAATGTAAATGCCCCCAGCAGCGCGCTGAACGGCAGCAATACCTTATGATTCCTTCCTACCAGAAGCCTTCCGATATGGGGGACGATCAGACCCAGAAAGCTGATGGCTCCCACCACCGCTGTGGAAATGCCTGCCAGCAATACCGCAGTCAGAGAAATGAGGATTCGCATCCTGTTCACCTGGATCCCCAGACTTCTTGCCGTCTTATCCTCCAGGGCCAGCAGGTTGCACGTCTTTGCAAACAGGACCGCCAGCACCAGCCCCGGGACAACATACGGAACCAGGATTCTTACATCGTCCCAGGTCTTCATCGTGATGTTGCCGTTGACAATGGCAGCCACTCCCGACATATTGCCGCCGTTCATCGCATTCAGGGCACCGGACAGACCGGTAAACATGGCGTTTACCGCCACGCCTACAAGGATGATCCGAAGGGGGCTTAATCCTCCTTTCCAGGACAGGCTGTACACAAGCGCAAAAGCAATCACGCCCCCCAGAAATGCAAACAGTGGCACAAAAAAGAAGAAAGCAGGTGCAAATGCCGTGATCATCACTGCCGCAAAGCCTGCGCCGCTGGAGATCCCGATAATCCCCGGATCGGCAAGCGGATTCTTAAGCACCGCCTGAAACAGTACGCCGGATACTGCGATCGCCGCCCCTGCCAGCAAAGAGAGTACGATACGCGGAAACCGCAGGTCATAGATTGTTGCTACCTTCTCATTATATGCTGTAAATAATCCTTTCGCCAATTCCAAAAAGCTGACTTTCAGGCTCCCGATATTGACTGCCCCAAAGAACAGCGCCGCCAAAAGCACCGTCATCACGACAAATGAAACAGCCGCTTTTGCCGTCCGGCTCTTCGCCTTCGCCTGCCCGGATGGATCTTTGGCTGCCTTTCCGGAAGTGTTTTCCAACACCGTTTCTGTCATCCGCTTCCCTCCTCCCTATCTGCCGTCCTTCTGTTCCTCATAGATTTCCGTCGCCTTGGAATCCTTTGCTTTCTTCTGTGCCCCGTCGCTGTTGTCCCTGGCTTTCTGTGCATCCGCCTCACTCTCCGGATACAGGATCGGCTGCAGTTCTTCCAGCGCCTGCGGATATCTGAACGTGGCGCTCATACCGAAATATTCATAGGTCAGGTCATAGACCCTGCCGTTTTTGACCGCTTCAAAGTGCTGCCAGATATCATTTTCTGCAAAGTCCTTCTGGAACATTTCCACCACCTGATCCGGAAGCGCATGGGCAGCCCGCAAAATAATATCCGGTTCTTTGGTCTTCATATCTTCGGTATTGACTGTCAGAAATTCCTGTTCCTCATCGGAATACACATTCTCTCCGCCTGCCAGCTCCACCAGACTTCCCACGTAAGAATTTGGCGTTGCAATGATATAGGAGCCTGGAAGTCCCATCAGGATCATTACCTTGGGACGGTCTTTTCCCCGGTTCTTTTCCTTGTACTCTTTGTAAAATTTTGCAAACTCATCCACCAGTTTCTGCGCCTGCTCTTTTCTGTCAAAAATTTCTCCCAGTTCCTGAATGGAGCGGTACATCCCCGGTACGCTCCTGAGATTTAAAAACGCCCAGTCCGTATCGATCGCCTCGTATTTCGGCTGCAGATCCCCCTGTAAGGATATGGGGCTCAAGATCCAGTCCGGATCCAAAGACGCCACCGTTTCCATGTCCGGACTCATGGCTGTCCCCACGGTTTCCACATTTTTATACCGCTTTGGGATCGTGGATACCGTACTTGTGCACACGCCTGTCAGAGAAAGTTCCAGTTTGTCACAGATATCTGCCGTCGCCGGAGACGTTGCAATGATCCTCGGTTCTCTTTTCATGGACTGTACTTTTTTCTTCGCCGCTTCCACCGCTGCTTTTTCTTCCTGATCGTCGATCTTCAGCAGCATGTTTACATCGCTGTCTGCACCTGCAGCGTTCTCCGAAGAAGTTTTTTTATCGGAACCGGTCTTTGTTTTTCCCCGCTTCTGATCCACACAGCCTGCCAGAGACAGCAGCACCACCAGAGCAAGAAAAAGAACGGCTGCTCTTTTCAGATAGTTATTCCCTGTCATCTTCTGCGCCTCCCCAACGTTTCCAGTTTCTGCGGAAAACATACACGACGCCGGCTGCCGCCCCAAGCAAAATGAGGCCGGACACTACGACGGCCAGTGCGGTCTGAAAGATCCGGTTCCCGGAAGCGGCTGCTCCTTTCTTTTCTTTCACGTTTCCCGCCTTATTTTTTGCCGTGGAAAGACTCAGCCCTTCCGCAGAATCCAGGGCGCTGTCCCCCTTATTGGCAAAAGAAGTATTCTCTCCTCCCTTCGCTGCCTTCGTAATACTGCTTTGCAGCTTTTTCCCCGACGTAGCAGAGGAACTGCTTTTATCCCCTGCCTTCGCACCTGAAAGAGAAGAGCCTCCGGCTCCCAGACTGCCGCCTCCCGATGCTCCCGGCGTTTCTGCGGAGGCTTCCGGCCCTGCACCTCCGGTCGCCGCCTCTGTTCCATCCGAAGTCCCTGTTACCATTGTCGCGCGCATATCCGTCTGGTTTCCTTCCCTGTAATCGCTGGGGTACAGATAGAAGACCACAGCCCTTCCCATGGGATTGACATACATGGTCCCTCTGACAACGCAGTTTTCACTCGGCACGCGCATACAGATGTCTCCTGTCGTTCCGTTGCTGTCCGTACCGTTTCCTGTCACTCCCATTTCCGATGGAACAGACCATCCGGAATCTCCCACATTCTGCACCTGAAAACTATGGTTGCTGGTGTAGTCCATCAGACTCATGCGGATGGTCAGATAATAGGCGCCCTCCTCCGTCACCTCCAAAATCCCGTTGCCGTAGATGCAGCCTTCCACCATACCCTGACCGGTGGCATAAGCGCTTTCTCCGCCGGAATCTTCAATGACGCCTGTCACCGGATGCGCATAGCACCTGTTGACTGCACAGCTATACACCGTTCCTCCGGCTGCATACGCCTTTATCGCAGGAACGCCGACCGGCAAGGCAACGGCAAGCAGGAATGCCATGATTACGGACAATATCCTTTCCTTTTTCCTTGTTACTCTCATTTTTTATCTCCTGTCAGGAGCCGGACGGATGTCTCTTCTGACCGAAGGGAATCTGTCCGGCTCACCCTCTTTTCTATTTTTCGATGGTTTTCTTTCTGGAATCTTCCATCCTTCCTGCCAGCAAAGCCACTCCGCTCAGAAGCAGAAGAGCCGCCCACAGAGTAAAGTCCTGCGTCTGATCTCCGGTCTTAACGGAAGACGTTGGCTTCAGGCCGGAACCCGGACTGCTTCCAAGTCCGGAGGTTCCGGGTTTCAAAGAAGCGCCCCCCAGAGAAGAAGCGCCGGGCTTCCCGCTTCCCAACGTATTATTCCCCAGGATATTGTTTCCCGGCGTTCCCCCCGGACGGTTTCCGTTTGTATGATCGTCGTTTCTGTGAAAGTTGGGATCATCTGCCGTGGCAGCCTTCAGAGAACTCCAGTCCAGCTTCAGGAATACCGGCTGTGTTCCTGCTCCCGGAGAGATCGCTTCCATGATGGGAACAAACACCTGCAGCGGCGCATATCCTTCCGTAACAGCTTCCGGAATCAACTCAAACGTCACTTCATCCGGATACTTCGTTCCGTACTGATCGGATACCAAAGAGCCGTCGCTGTTTTTCTGATAACTGTCTACTGCGGCATCTGCCAGACTGCCCTGAGGATTGCCATATTTGTCCGTGGTATAGCCCGTCGTAAAATACTTCAGCGTTCCCAGATACCCCAGCTTCTGTCCTACCTTCAAGCCGTTAAAGTTCAGGGTGATATAATACTTTCCGTTCTTTACCGTCAGTTTCATGGTATGGTTGACGGCTTCATTTGACATGGAGGCGGTCTTTTTGTCTACCTTCACCATGGTTCCGTAAACGGAGTAGCTCCCCTCCGCAAGATGATGAACGTCTGGTTTGTCCTTGTTTTTCTTTGTTAATTGCTGAACGGCTTTTGCAAGCTTTGCTACCTGCGCATCCACCAGTTCCTGAGAGGCCTCGTTATTTTCCAATACTCTCCTGGCATTGGCAACGGCACTTTTTAATTCTGTAAGCGTATCTTCCGTGTAGAGATCTGTCTGGCTTAAATAGTTCTCTGCTTCTGTGATCTTTTCTTCCAGCTTGCTCTTATCTGCCGTCTTTTTCTTTGCAAGACCGTTGATGGCTGCATCCAGCGCCCTCTTTGCCGCAGCTACCTGGGATTCTTCCGCCTTTGGATCTGCTGCAACCTTTTCTGCCAGCGTGATAGCTGTACGCAAAACCGCTATGCTGCTGCTTTCATAAAGATCCGTCTTTTCTGCCTCTGCCTTTGCCCGCTTGATCAGATCCTCCAGTTCCGTTTTGTCTACCCTTCTCAAACTGTCCAGCGCCACCTGCAGGGCCGTCACCTGCGCCTGCACTTCTGCCTTCGTGGCGTCCGTCCGTTCCGATACTGCCTGTGCATTGGCAATAGCCGTCTTCAACGCCTCCAAGGTTGCCGGAGTATACACTACATCGGTTTGTGCCGCTTCCGCCTTTGCTTTTTCCATCAGCGTATTCAATTCCGTCTTGTCCGCAACCTGTATTTCTACCGCATCCACTGCCGCCTGGAGAGCCTTTACCTGAAGATCCACCTCTTCCTGGCCTGCATTCATGTCGCTGTAAACGTCCTGCGCCGTCTTGTAGGCTGCATGCAGAGCAGTCCAATACTCCTGTGGCACACCGCCCTGCTCCATTTTGGACACCTGACTCAGCAAAACTTCCAGGATCCTGTTGTCTCTCTTGATCCCCGTTTCCTGCCGGATGTTTGCCCAGTCAATGGAAATTCTGGCCACCTTTGTCCCCTGACCCTTCCCGATGCTCTCCATGACCGGAACATACACTTCCACGTAAAACAGATTTTCATTCAGGTTGACCGGAATGGACAATGTTTTGGGATACCAGCTTCTTTCTATATTTTTGTCGTAGTACTCAGAATTTCTATCATTGAACACATCATAGACGTCTGTGTATTCCTCCAGGATGTCCGCATCCGAAGCCTTGTATGCTTCCGGATAGTGGTATGCATTATATTCTACGGAATCCATATCAACTTTTTTCAGGTTGTACAGATACCCGGTCATTCCGGCAAACTTCATGGGCCGGAAATACATTTCCAGAGCCACCTCTCCTTTTCCGGATACCCGTATCGTTCCGGTCTGATCCATGGAAGCGTTCCCCATGGAAGGATCATTGGTCGTCGCATGCAACAATTTCACCGGTACCGAATACGTTCCTTCAAAAATCTGTGGGTATTCTTTAAAAAGTGTGCCTTGCCGGTTTTTGGGAACAAGCGCTTCGTAGGAAGCCGTAAGTAATTTTATCTGTTTTTCTACCTCCGTCTCCGTCGCGTTTACATCCTCGGAGACTTTCCGGGCAGATCCGATGGCTGCCTGAAAGCTGTTCCAGCTGTTTTCTGTGTAGGCATCATCGTTCTTCCTGGTTAACGCATCTTCGATGTAGCCGTTTAATGTCGTCTTGTCTACTTCGTCTTTCCGGCGGACAAGTCCCTTCACCGCTTTGTCCAGCTTGTCCATCTGTGCCTTCATTTCGTCTGCGGAGGCCCCGGCATTGTTTAATACGGCTTCTGCCTCCTCCATCGCCAGCCTGAGTCTCTCATAGCTTTCCTTCGTATAGTTGGCTTCTGCATACTTATTTTTTGCATCCGACACTGCCTGATCCAGCTCCCGTCTTGCTTTTTTCTCCGCCTTCATTACAAGCCCCGCCGTCGCCGTATCCAAAGCCGTCTTTGCTGCCGTGATCTCCGCCTGGAAGGCCACCGGATCAGCCAAAGTCTTTTCTGCCCCGGCTATCGCCTCTTCCACGGCCGCAAAGGAATCACCGGTATAGTCATTTCCTTTCAGTGCCTTTGCTTCTTCTAGTCTTTCTTTTAACCGGGAGGTTTCCACCTCCTGCTTCTGCGCAGATTTCAGATCCAGTTTCAAAAGATTCTCTGCTTCCCCTTTTTCTGTCGTGATCTTTACTTTCTGGGTTTCTACGTTGGCAGGTAGCACAACTGCAAATCTGCCCTGTTCAGCGTCTGCAGAGCTATATCCGGCTCCTTTACGATACCGGATTCCGGTAATCCCTTCTACGTACAGGTAGGCTGTCACTTTGCCCTCTTTATCTGCGTACAGACGAACCGACTTCAGCGCCGTATTCAGGTCACTTGCCGTCCCGTCCGGATTGGTAAACGCTGCCTGCGCCTCATAAACACCTTTTTCCAGGGAGACGGCCTCCGCTGCCGGTACAAGCGCCTGCATTGCCGACTGCAGCTCTTCCAGCGCACTGTCTGCATTGTCTTCCGTCACCTTTCCCTCCTGGGCTTTGAGCACTGCCTGCAGGTCTGCCCAGCTTTCCGCCGTATAATCCGTCTCCTTTAATGCTTTGGCATCCTTTTGGAGCTTGTTGTATCTGTCAAGTTTCTTTGCCTCTTTTAATCCTCTGACTGCCTCTGCAATCTCTTTTTCCAGCGCTACAATCTGTGCATCTTTGGCAGATGTTGTTCCATTGATGATCTTCTGTGCCCGATCTACCGCATCAGACAACGGCCGGTAGGACGCCTCGGTATAGTTTTCCGCCTTGTATTTGGATGCCTTGTCTACCGCTACCACCAAAACCGATCTGTCGTGCACCGGTTCCACGATCTCCGCCACCTTCTTCAATCCGGACAGCGTCATAAATGCCGTCCGGCTTCCTTCGCCGGATCCGGGGGTCTTTCCCTGAAGCTCGTCCATGATCGGAACATAAAAATTCAGATACACTCCGTCATCTCTGTCTGCCGATTCCGGAAGTTCAAATCCCACCGTTTTGGGGTAGTAGAGATCGTACTGTTCTGCATAAGTATCCATATCTGTACTTCCCGCATCATTCAGGTAATAGCTGTAATACTCCAGAGGCGTGTATGTGCGCAGCACCGGCGGCTCACCTTGCTTCATCTGTTCATTATTGGCCTGAAAAATCCCATTGGAATAGCCGTATCTGCCGGCAACAACAATTCCCTGTGTATCAAAGTAGATCTGCTTCTTTCCGCCTTTTACCACCAGACGTGCCGAATCATTTACCACGGCTGCATTGCTCATGGACAGTCTGTCCGGCTGGTTCTGCTGCCACATCGTAACATTTACGTTATAAACGCCTTCCTGAATTTCAGAGAGGTCCGCCCGACTGGACGTTTCTGTAACCGCAAGGGTATTGTATACACATGTAGTCCCTGTGATAACCAGCTCGTCCCCGTCCATCCGAATACTTCCGTCTTCATTTTTGTAGGAGGACGATCCAAACTCTTCAATCGGATTGAAAATCTGGTACACCGGAGCTTTATACCACTGTACCTTTATTTTACTCGTATCCCAGTTTTTCGGGATCCTGACTCTGATTTCTACTGCCCGCAAAGGCTTGACCACCGAACCGTTTACAGTGATCGCCAGATTGTAAATGAGATTTTTGGAAGAGCTTCCCGCCAGAAGAGAGTGGTATTTGTTATATTCGCTCTCTTCATCTCCCGTTTTCTGTAAAAGCTCCGCTTTAAATTCCGGATGCGCACTTCCCACGTTATAGCTATCCGTTATAACGGTCACATCTCCGTCTGTTAAGCGCAGCTTCTTCTTTGGGGCATGCCTTACTCTAAGCTCCCCATAATATGTCTCTCCTTCCGTCGTCTGGATCTTGATCTCTTTTCCAAAAACGGCTTCCTGCAGATTTGCAAAAACAACCGATAGTTTTCCATCCGACAGGATATTCTCCGAATACACTGCAATGGTTTTATCCCCCGCAGATTCGGCGGAATAGGCATACACATACTGTGAAAACGCATCATTGTCAGCAACAGACGTTGATTTTTTCCCTATATCCCGGATCGTCTGAAGCACCTGTACAGATGCGATCCCCTCCGGATCCGCAAGCTCGGCAAGGACTTCTATTTTCCCGTCTTTGATAGTCACCTGGCTGTTTCCGCTAAAATAATCATTTACCTGATTTCCTGCAACGGCAGATTCATAAAAATCCGACGCTTCTCCCGCTGTTGTGGAAACCCTGGAAACCTCAAGCCCCGGCGTTTTGTAATTGGAACCGGTAAATTCCTTTACCGCCTCCGCATGGCTCAGATCAAATACAAATTTCCCATACTCCAGCCCTGTGGTGTAGGTATATCCTTTTTGTCCTTTTTTGTATTCATAGCTTCGGAAAGCGTTCACATAGATGGAGCTTTCCAGGGTCTCCACGTCAAAGGTACACCAGGAAACTCCCGTTTTCCCTGTTTCCACCACAACATTCTGAATATATTTTTCATTCCACCCTTCACTGATGTATGCTTCTATCGCCTTTCTTACATCCTCTGCCGTATCTTTCTCAAAAATATATGAATCCGGCAGATTGTACGTTCCCAAAAGCACTTTCGACGGCTCTGTTTCATCCGGAATTACCCCCGGCTTCGAAAATTGCAACACGTCTATCTTGTCATAGTTTTCAACCTGTATCGTCACGCGATAGGTTCCGTCCTCCTTTTTGCTGACAATTGCGATATTATCAATAAATTCAGGGATCCCTCCTATTTGCTGATAGATCTGATAGGCCTCCCCGCTCATATCATAAAAGGATAGGGGAACAAGATAAGACTCTCCTGCTTTTATCTCGGAAATGCTGTGTTTTGTTTCGGGTCTGTCTTCTGTCTGTGCGCTTGCCGCTGCCTCCCATGTGCCTGTCAGCATGCCCAACAGCAGCACAAACGCTGTTATTTTTTTTATGATCTTCATGTTTTTTCCACCTCACCAAAAAGAGAGGCTGCACACAAAGCGCAGCAACTCTTTTTTTCCATCACATTTTTAAGTTGTGCCGTTTTCTATTGGATTCCGGTCAGTTTCAGATATCCGGTAGCCCCCATCGGCATGATCCCGATGTATGTTGTAAATCTTCCTGTGATGGTGCAGCCTTCATAGAACGTAGACGCGTCCAGTCCCGTAAAGGTAAAATAATAATCTTTTACACCATCCACCGTCTTTGTCTTTGGTTTTTTTACGACTCCGTTTACCTCCATTTTCCCCAGATGTCCGGTAATCCCCAGATACTTGATCTCATGTGTGTGGACCACTAAAGTGGCTTTTCCTCCACTGATAGAGATATCCGCCCGCATATCGTTGACCGCAGCATCTCCCATGGACAGGGTCGTGCACTCCTGATTCTTGTAAAGATTCTGCCGGGCGGTATACTTTCCGTCACTCAACGGCCCTGCGGCAAACGTAGCCGCGCCCATGGCAGATACCATAACTGCCGTCAGCAGTGCGGCAACCAATTTTTTGATGCTTCTCATAACCATGATCCTCCTTTTCTTTTTTTCGGCATTTCATCAATGAAATCCAGCTATGAAATACTCTGAAGTTGCACAAACTTCTTTTAGTTATTTGCAACTAACTATATGCCCAAAAGATAGCATGTCCTCTTGTGCATCGTCAACACCTTTTTTCGTGCAGCAATGCACGGTTTTGCCTTGTTTTTCACGGTATGATCGCCTGTCTTTTCGCTCTTTCCCTGAAATTTCCTGTTCTTTTTTATAGTTTTTAAGACCTGTTCTTGCCTGATTTTTTTCATTCATTTCTTCTTTCCTTCTAAGAATCTTATTTCGTGCATGCTTGCACAATAACCGTTTTTCAAAAAACACTGCCGTGTGATTCTGGCAAAGGCCTTTTTGTTTCGGGAAATGGGATAAAATGTGTTGATGGACGAACCCGTTCATGCGGAATTTCGTCCTACGAAACAAAAAAACAGGCGGGATTGCCTGCTCTTTTGCTTTCCGTACTATTAAAATATAAATACAAGCCTTGCCGTACTTTCCGGCATATGGGCCGTCCCCAGAGAACACGCCACCGTTATCATAACGTTCCCCCACATGATTCCTCTTCCAAAGTCCTGATACATACATGCCGTCAGGGGAATCTTTACTTTTCCATCCAGGATTTCCGCATTCTGCACCATTCCTGCGTCCAGATACTTTAAGGACGCCAGTCGTCCCGTCATCCTTTTTCCGTTTACACGGGAGACTGCATGCATATCTCTTGTAGTAAGTTCCAGGTAGCTCTCTTTCTCCCCATAGACAAGCTGCGCATACCGCTCAAAACCTCTGTCCGCCATGGACTTCTTCGTTTCGCCCCTGACGTCTGTCTGAAAGATGGCGATTCTTACCGGATGTCTGCCATGGCTTAGTACATCCCTGACATCTGTTACGATAGTCCTTTGAATCTTCGATGCGTCCGCCTCGATCCTCGGATATTCTGCGATCGTTTTTTCCAGGATCTCATAATCCGCATTTTCAAAAAGTGCTCTTGCCAGATCATCGATCCCTTCCTTTGCTCCCGTCCGGATAAGATAATTCCTGACGTCCTTCTCCAGCCGCCGATTCCATTCCAGAAGTCTTCTCCCTTTTTCCGTAAATTTAAATTCCTGCGTAAGGTATCCTTTTTCCACACACGATTTAAAAAACCGACTGACTTTTGAGTGAACCAGTCCAAATTTTTTCGATACCGCTTCCACCGCCCCGCGTCTTTTGTCCAGCTTTTCCAGTTCTGCCAGAAAACCGATCTGCTGGACTGTAAGTCTTATGGTATCCGCCGTTTCCGTTGTTTTCTCCATGTTCCCCTTCCTTCTTCCTACCATAGCTCCACTTCCAACTGGCAACTGTTCCAGATATCCGGTTCTTCCCCCGGTTCTGTCAGGGCGATCAGCAAGCTTCCTTCTACCAGGGTCTCACTTGCTTTTACGATAAACTCGAAAGCATTTGCCGGAATCCGTTCTCCCAGCCTGCCTTTTCCCGCTTCTGTCCAGTCTTCCGTCAGTTTCCCTGCATTTTTGTACCACAGCTTTTTCTTAAACTTATATTCTTCTTTTGCATACTGCAATTCAAACCAGCCGGAATCCGCGATCTCCAACGTGATATCCCCGGTGTACCAGAAATTTTCTTCCCGAAAGGTTCTTGGGCGATTCTGCCCCATACTGTAGATCTGCATCATAAATACATAATTTCCCTTTGCATACCTGTCTGTCAGCTCCGAATTTTTGATTCGCCTTTCATACCCTCTGATGTCCGCATTTGCGAACGTACAAAGCGCCTTGACGGTCTCATCCGTAAAGAAATGTTCTGCGCGACAGGCATCCTGCTCCGCCGTTTCTTCTGTCACCCCTATATACTGCAGAAACTGGCTGATGGAAGAATGTCTTTCAAAGCATTCATTTCCTTCTGAAATCCCGTAGGGAGTCAAAATGATCTCTTTATTTGGGGCATACGGGTAAATATATCCTTTTTCTATCATCTGTTTCAACAGGGCGGCCGCTGTTTTTTTCGGAATGTCAAATTGTCGTCCTATCTTGACTTCCGTGGCTTCTGTCCCCTGCTTTCGCCAGATATATAATTGCTCCAGAATGTCCGTTTCCCTCTCCACCTTTGAATAGGGCGACATCTCTATCCTGCTTCTGTCTTTCGTCTTTTCTTCCATAAAGCCTCCCGCTTATCCCAGTCCTGTTTTCTCTGTGCTTTTTATTGCCTGTCCGCAATCTGTATCCGTCGCTGTTTCTGACGGATCTTCGACTTTCCTGTATCCGTCTCTTGAGATCCTTCCCGGATCCGAATCCTTTCTCGTTAGTCTCTTCAAGCTTTCATTGTCTTGTTTCTTCACAGAACCTTTCTTGCCAAGGAAGATTCGGGTGTGGTAACATAAAGGTACATTATGGAAGCGAGGTGTAGCATATGAAACTTCACGAATCTGCCGAGAACTATCTGGAAACCATCCTGATCCTGAGCAAGCGCCTTGGTAATGTCCGCTCCATCGACATTGCCAACGAGCTTTCTTTTTCCAAACCAAGCGTCAGCGTAGCCATGAAAAATCTGAGACTCAACTCCTACATTGAAGTGGACAAGGACGGACATATCTCTCTCCTGGAAAAAGGCCGGGATATTGCCGAAAAAATTTACGAACGGCACACCTTCCTGACCGACTTTTTGATTTCCATCGGCGTAGACCAGACTATCGCCGCAGAGGATGCCTGTCGGATCGAGCACGTGATCAGCTCCGAATCTTTTGCCGCTCTGAAAAAACATACCCAAAACTGTATAGGATCCATGTAGGGAACAAATTCTGTTTCCGTCCTGTTTCATGGCACCACAAAGCCGGCGCCGATCTTGACAGGTCCCATCGGCGCCGACTGTAGCAATATAAGATTCCCTCCTGCCGGAAATCCTTCCGGTCTGCTGCTTAAATCTTCCCTACAAGATCAAGCCCGGGCTTTAGCGTATCCGCCCCCGGCTTCCATCTGGCCGGGCACACCTCATCCCCATGTTCGCGGACAAACTGGCTGGCCATCACTTTTCTGAGCAGCTCTTCTGCATTTCTTCCTACATTTCCTGCGTTGACTTCATAGGCCACGATTTTTCCTTCCGGATTTACGATAAAGGTTCCTCTTTCTGCCAGTCCGGTTTCTTCAATATACACCTCAAAGTCTTTTGCCAGAATATGGGTAGGATCCGCCAGCATAGGATACTGGATCTTTCGAATGGTTTCGGAAGCGTCACGCCATGCTTTATGCACAAAATGTGTGTCACAGGACACCGAATATACTTCGCAGTCGATCTTGCAAAATTCTTCGTATAGTTCCGCCAGATCTCTTAGCTCTGTCGGGCAAACAAAGGTAAAGTCTGCCGGATAAAAGAAAAACACGCTCCATTTTCCTTTCAGATCTTCCTTTGATACCGTCTTAAACTTATTATCCTGAAATGCCTGTACTGAAAAATCACTGATTTCCTTGTTGATGAGTGACATTCTTTTCCCTCCTTTGTTTTCATTTTTACAAAAGTTAGTGTATGCTAACTTTTGATCCAGTATAGCAATCTCCCGAAGCAAAGTCAAGTACCGATCCAACCAGCGCACTTTTCTTTCTATTTTGATTTCGAAAAGTTCTGTATAGTCTGTCCTTAAGATTTTTCTTCTGTAGCAGCCCTCCTTTTATTCTTTAAAATCTCCTATTTTTCTCTGTTATTTATATAAATTTTCGATATTCTTCATAAAAAATATCAATTTTACATTTTAATATATGTTTTCTATACTTAATCTGAGTTGGTTTATTTCGTGACTAAATATCATCGTTTTATAATGTCAGAGGAGGTTTTTATGAAGAAAAGGATTCTATCTACACTACTGATTTTTGCAATGGGAGTTTCCATAGCAGCAGGTTGCTCTTCCAGATCTGCCTCATCCTCAGATAAGGAAGATGCTTCCAAAAAGCCAATCATTATTTCCACTACGGGGGAACATGCATTTTTTTCGGAAACCAACAAAAAAGGAAAATTAGAAGGCTTTGAAATTGATGTCTGGACAGAGATCGGCAAGCGTCTAAACAGAGAGATTCAATGGAAAACAGCTGGATTCCCCGGCATTATTGAATTATTAGATTCTGGAAGAGTGGACACTGTTGCAGACCAAATCGGAATCACAGAAGAACGGAAAGAAAAATATTATTTTACAGATGTCTATTTTTATGTTCCTTATCGGATTGTAGTTGCCGAGAGCAATAATTCCATCCATTCTGTAAACGACTTATATGGGAAAAAATTGGGACTTCTTAGTAATGATATTGCTTACTCTTATTTTGATGAGCTGGATCCTGAACAAAAAATTGAATATGTTAATTACGATGACAGCACCGGTGTCCCTGCAGACGTAGCTATGGGACGTCTTGATGCAACTTTAATGTCCTCGCTCCACATAGACACTGTAAAAAAAGAATCCGGTCTCAAAATAAAAGGAGTTGGAGAACCCGTATACACTGAGGATAATGGGTATCCCTTCCAAAAAACCAAAGAAGGTAAATTGTTACGAGATCAGGTAAATGGAGTATTAAAGGAGCTGAAAGAAGAAGGCTTTATGAAAAAAACTGCATTAAAGTGGTTTGGATTTGATCCCATGGAATAGTATGCTGCATTACAAGAGAGTGAGATCTCACTCTCTTGTCTTTCTTTCCCCGGTCAACGAAAGGATACAGACTATTATGGATATTTCTTTTAAAATACCCTATTTTATTTCTATGTTCCCTAAAATCTTACAACTGTTTCCCGAAACCATAAAAGTAGCCTTCTGGGCCTTTTTTCTGTCTCTATTTTTCGCTTTAGTCTTGGCCATAATCCGGCAATATAAGATAAAAGGACTATACTTTTTAAGTTCTGTTTATGTCTCTTTTTTTAGAGGAACACCCTTTATCGGGCAACTGTTTCTTTTCTATTATGGCTTTGCACAAGTTAGTAAAACCATTCGAAGTATGTCACCTTTTACAGCTCTTATCATTGCTCTCAGTGCTAATTATTGCGCATTCATGTCGGAAGATATACGAGCAGCTCTTAACTCCGTTGAGAAAGGTCAATATGAAGCAGGACTTTCCATTGGTTTAAAACCACTTTCTGTTTTGAAACGAATCATTCTGCCTCAGGCTGCACGAATTGCCATCCCTGGACTTTCCAACAATTTTATCAGTCTGTTAAAATCTACTGCTATAGGATTTATGATCGGCTACAAAGACATGATGGCTATTGTCAGCATGGAAACATCTCGATCCTATCGTTTTTTGGAGGGTTATACAGCTGCTATGCTTTTATATTGGGGAATCATTTCTCTTCTCTCATACATACAGACGCAAATAGAATTTCGATTAAATCGTATTTACTAATTTATACAGGAGACGCTATGGTAGATGTGAAAGAATTAAAAAAAAGTTTTGGAAAACTACAAGTTTTGAATGGAATTTCGTTCCACTTAGACCCAGGTAAAATTTTAGTTTTAATCGGACCTTCTGGTACCGGAAAGTCAACACTACTACGCTGTTTAAATTATTTAGAAAGACCATCGAACGGAATCATCACTATCGGAAATGTAACTGTAAATGCACGGGCGGCGAAGAAAAAAGAAATTTATCACCTTCGTTCAAATACCTCTATGGTTTTTCAAAATTATCACCTGTTTAAAAATAAGACTGCTTTGGAAAACATTTTAGAGCCCCTTCTTTCTGTAAAAAAATTAAGTCCCTCTTTTGCAAATGCAGAAGCTCTCCGTATTTTAGATGAAATCGGTCTTTCGGAAAAAAAAGACAGTTATCCTTCTCAATTATCGGGCGGGCAGCAACAGAGAATTGGAATAGGACGAGCGATTGCCGTAAATCCAAAAGTTATGTTGATTGACGAACCCACTTCCTCTCTTGACCCCGAATTAGTCGGAGAAGTCCTACATCTCCTTTACAAACTGGCCGCAAAACACACCACCATGATTATTGCCACCCATGAAATGGAATTTGCAAGGCAGATTGCTGATCATGTTCTGTTCATGGAACATGGCCAAATTGTAGAGGAAGGAGATCCTATGACATTGTTTACTGCTCCCAAGAAAGAGCGCACACGCCAATTTCTACAAAAATTTTCATTAAACTTATAAAGGAGAAAAATATGAAAAGAGTTCATTCTCAAAGTCCAATTTACAGACCCAACGCCATTGATTTTGAAATTAATGAAGAGGGTGAATTCATCCGACAACTCCCTAGATTTTCTACTCCCTTCAGTGAAACTCCTTCTGAAACCTCAGTAATTTCACAAAAATATCGTTTGATTTTATCAAAGGGTTGCTGCTGGTCTAACTGTCTGTCCATCCTGTGTGACCTACTTCATCTTTCTCGCATTGTCACTATAGGATATGCCGAAATTCATCCAAAATCTCCCGAGCTTGGATGGAGCTTTTTTCGCGAAAAAAATGGTATGGATCCTTTTTTAAATGTTCATTTTCTCGGTGAGCTTTATCTTCGAACAGACCCCTCTTTTTTCGGTAGAGCTACTGTTCCAGCTCTTATTGATGTTTCTACCGGAAAAATAGTCAACAACGACTTTCGAAATCTTCCCTACTATCTGGAAACATTTTTTCGTTCCTTTGATTCAAATAACACCCCTGATCTGTATCCCGTTTTTCTGCGAAATGATATTCAACAAATGAACGATTGGCTCTATTCTCATATCAATAATGGAGTTTATCAAATGTTTTTCGCACAAAAAATTACCGCTTATGAAAAAGCCTTCTCTCATTTCTTCGATGGGCTTTCGACACTTGATCTCCGTCTAAAAACACAAAGATTCCTATCTGGTGACTATATCACAGATAGTGACGTCCGGCTCTTTGTTACGCTCACTCGATTGGATTGTTCCTATTATAGATTCCTTGGTCCTATTCGTCAGAGGCTTGTGGACTACAAAAATCTTTGGGACTATGCCAGAGATCTGTATTCTGTCAAAGCATTTCAGCGGCATACCTTCTTTTCTGAATATGCAAAAGAGAGGCGAGTTCCCGGGAAAGAATTTCAAACCTTTAACGCTCGTTTCTGGGATCAGATAGATTACGAAGCACTATGGAACTCTCCTCAACAAAGAAGTCTTCTCAGTCAGACTCCTTTGAAACTGTTCTTCTGATCTTTTTTTGCAGGTTTTCACTATTTTTTCCATATTTTCCATCATCGTATTTACTGCAAAGTTTCTTCGCATCATTTTTATATTGTACTATCTTTTTAACTTGCTATAATAAAGGTGTAGTTTAAACCGAAATGAAAGGAGAGTGGAACTGTCCCTTTCCCGGACATCTTCCACGATAATTTTTATGGAACAACAGACTGAGCAGATACGTAGAATCGGAACTATTTCCATGGGGCTTCGGGCTCCCATCGTTCAGGAAGGAGATCCTCTGCAGGACATTGTGGTCAACACCGTGCTAGAGGCGGCTGCTTCCGGAGCATTTCAGGTGGAGGACCGGGATATACTGGCTGTGACAGAGTCCATTCTGGCACGCTCACAGTCCAATTATGCCACCATTTCCCAGATCGGCGCAGATGTCAAAGCCAAACTGGGCGGTGATACGATTGGCGTGATCTTTCCCATCCTAAGCCGGAACCGCTTTTCCATCTGTCTGAAAGGCTTTGCCAGGGGCGCACGAAAGATCGTCCTGATGCTGAGCTACCCTTCTGATGAAGTGGGCAATCATCTGGTAGACATCGACCTGATAGATGAAAAGAGGATCGATCCTTATACGGACACCTTGACACAGGAGGAATTTGAGTCTCTTTTTGGCAAATCCTGCCATACCTTTACGCAGATGGATTATGTCACCTACTACAAAGAGCTCATCCAGGCAGAGGGCTGTGAGGCGGAAATTATTTTTTCCAATAACCCAAGAGCCATTTTAGATTTTACCGATACCGTTCTGACCTGCGATATCCACACCCGTTTTCGGACCAAACGGCTGCTGAAAAAAGCGGGCGCCAGGCTTGTACTGGGCATGGACGATATCCTGAACGCCTCTGTCGATGGCAGCGGATTCCATCCGGAATACGGACTGCTGGGTTCCAACAAATCCACAGAAGAGACCATCAAACTGTTTCCCGTTGACTGTGATGCCTTTGTAAAGAATGTTCAAAAACAACTTCTGCAAAAGACGGGAAAGCAGGTGGAGGTTATGATATACGGAGACGGCGCCTTCAAAGACCCGGTAGGAAAGATCTGGGAACTGGCGGATCCCGTGGTATCTCCCGGTTATACGGACGGTCTTTTAGGCACGCCCAACGAAGTAAAGCTGAAGTATCTGGCCGATAATGAGTTCAAGCATCTCACCGGTGATGCGCTGAAGGAAGCCGTGCGCCGGTCTATTTCGGAAAAGCAGGAGCATCTGGGAAACCACATGGCAGCTCAGGGAACCACACCGCGCCGCCTGACCGACCTGATCGGTTCTTTGTGCGACCTGACTTCCGGCAGCGGAGACAAAGGGACTCCCTTCGTCTACATTAAAGGATATTTTGACAATTACACGGTATAGACAGCAGACCGCCTGATGTCTGCCGGCGTTGTAGATCCGTTTGTACCAGAAAAAGGAATCTCTCCTTGTCATACTCTGACCGGGAGGATTCCTCTTTTTTGTTTTAAGAAGCAGCAGGATTTTTATCTTCCAAAAGATGTTTTTTACTTTCTTTTATTCTTATGTTTTTATATCTTCCTTTTCATTCTTTCAGCCCCAGAATTTCTGCCAGCACTTCTATCAGGATCTCATTGGTGCAGGACTTCACATAACCCAGCAGATGCAGAGAAATCTCATCCTGCTTCTGTGCTTCTGTCAGAGTGGCGTCTTCCTTCGTCTTTTGAATCAACTGTACCACCTGCGGCGTCATTTCCTCGTAAATATCTACTGTCGTCCGGGACACAAGTTCCCTTAATTTTTCGTATGTTACCGGTACCATATAGTCTCCTTTTCCCTTCTAGTCCAGATTCCTCACTTTAAATTCCCTCTGAGCCTCCCTGGCCTGGTCTTTTTTCGCAATGTCCTGGCGCTTGTCATACAGCTTTTTCCCTTTTGCAATGCCGATCTCTATTTTTACCAGACTTCCTTTGAAGTATACCTTCAAGGGCATGATGGTGATCCCTTTTTCTTTTGTTTTCCCCACAAGTCTGCGGATCTCCCATTTATGCATCAGAAGCTTTCTGACTCGCAGAGGATCCTTATTGAAAATATTTCCCTTTTCGTAGGGGCTGATATGCATTCCGTAGATGTATACTTCCTCGTTCTCCACCCCAACAAACGCCTCTTTGATGCTGCATTTGCCCATGCGAAGGGATTTTACCTCCGTCCCGTGGAGGGCAAGGCCGGCCTCAAATGTATCCAAAATAAAATAGTCATGATAAGCTTTCTTATTGTTGGCGATCAATTTTATTCCTGTGTTTGCCATTTTGTTTTTCTCCTTTTCCCACCAGCTCGAAATCCACAGTACGTGTCCGCGTATCGGCGGCTGTCACCCGGACTTTCAGTTCCTCTCCCAGGCGAAATCTCCTGTGTCTGTGTATCCCCACCAATTCTCCCGTATTCTCCCGGTATTCATACTGGTCATCGTACAGTCCTGCTACAGGGATCATTCCCTCTACCGTGTTCGCAAGCTCCACATAGATGCCCCATTTGTTCAGTCCTGAGATCCTTCCCTCATACACCTCTCCCAGATGAGCCTCCATAAACTCCGCTTTCTTTAATTTTTCTGCTTCCTGCTGGACCTTTTCCGCCTTTCTCTCCATTTCTCCTGCGTGTAAAGCCACCTCCGGCAAAATCCGCCGATAATGCTCCGTCTTTTCCTCATCCATCCGTCCCCGCAGCAGATCCTTTATGATCCGGTGGATCTGCAGATCCGGATATCTACGGATCGGTGAGGTAAAATGTGTATAGCAGGAGGATGCCAGTCCAAAATGCCCTGCATTTTCCGCTTCATACTTTGCCTGCTGCATAGATCGTAACACCAGTCTGCTGACAAACGGCTCTTCGGATTTCCCCTTCATACTGCTCAGCAATTTTTGAAATTCTCTCGGCTTTACCGTTTTTTCACTTTTCCGCAAAGAATATCCCATCGTATGAAGATATGTTTTTAATTCTTTTATTTTTTCCTCATTTGGTCCCTTGTGATTTCTGTAAAGGAAAGGCAGCTCTCTCCAAAAGTATTCCTCTGCCACCGTTTCATTGGCAAGGATCATAAAGTCCTCTATCAGCCTGGTTGCCTCGTTTCTTTCCCTGGCTCTGATCCGGCTGACCTTCCCTTCTTCATCCAGTTCTATTTTCGCCTCCGGAAAATCAAAATCGATGGTCCCTCTTGCCTGTTTCCTTTTTTGGAGAAGGTGCGACAGCTGCCTCATCCCGTTTAGCATCTCCTGTATATCTCCCGGGATCCCTTCTGCATCTTCTTCGGTAAAAAAGCGATGGACCGCCTCGTATGTCATTCTTTTTTGAACCCGGATCACCGTTTCTGCAATTTCATGACTGGTGACCGTTCCCTTTTCGTTAATCCGCATCAGACAGCTGAGAGCCAGTCTGTCCTCTCCAGCGTTCAGAGAACAGATGCCGTTGGAGAGCGCTTCCGGCAGCATAGGCAGTACCCGGTCCGGAAGATATACGCTGGTTCCCCGCTTTTTTGCTTCCTTGTCTATTCCGCTATTTTCCTGTACATAATTGGCAACGTCTGCAATATGGACCCCTAAAAGAAATTCTTTTCCTTCTTTTGTTAGTGAAACAGCATCATCAAAATCTTTGGTATCTTCCCCGTCAATGGTTACCAAAAGCCATTCTCTTATATCCTTCCGTCCGTTGTAATCGCCCTCTTTCACTTCCGTGGCCACCTTTTTGGCACGGTTCAGGATTCTTTCAGGGAAGGTATCTTCCAACTGATTTCCCCGGATCAGGGAAAGAATATCCACACCTTTCTCCCCTGCAAATCCCAGGATGTCTGTCACTTCTCCTTCCGGCTTTTTTCGGTCGTTTCCATAATCCACCAGTCGTACAGTTACCTTCTGTCCGTCTTTTGCTCCCCCTGACTTTTCTTTTGGCACAAAGATATCCTGTCCCAGTTTCCGGTTGTCCGGCAGCACGAAGCCGTACCCCTTTTCCGGCTGCTGCTGATACAGCCCCGTCACTGAGGTCACTCCTCTTTTCAGGATGCGGATCACCTCTCCTTCCCGACGTCTCCTTCGGGAGCCGCTCCTGATCCTGATACACACTTCATCCCCATCCATAGCGCCGTTTCCGGCCTCTTCCCCGATAAAAATATCGTCCTCTTCTCCCGGCACACAGACAAAGCCAAAGCCTCTGGCATGTCCCTGAAAGAGTCCCACACAGGTCTCCTCTTTCTGCTTTTCATACCTTCCCTGCCTCGTCTTTCTGATCCTGCCTTCCTCCTGCAGTTCTTCCAGAATCTGTCCAAGCTCTTCCTTCTCTTCGGCCTTCACATTCAGCATAACTGCCAGATCCCGAAACCGCATAGGCACATAAGACCGGTCACAGATCCATTCATAGACCACTTCTTTTCGTTTGTTTTCTTCTTTTTTCATTCTTTTCCTTCCCCGTTCCTATGTGCCTTTTTCTTTCTTCCTGCCTCACAAGAAAAAATCCCACATGGCAGGATCTTCTGCTTGCAGCCGGTGCTTTTGCAACGCATATCCACATCGCCGCAGTGCGATCCTGGCGAAGTACATTTGTATCATAGGACACAGGTTCCTGCGAAACAAAAAAGACACTCCTCAAAGGTGCTCCCACCGCCAGAGTCTTTGCCTGACTGCGGGGCCACTTCACGACGGAGTGCCTTATTCCCTTATCTGCCGGATCGGACCTTGTCGCATCCGTATCCTCTAGCCAAATACCTTTAAATTTAAAACTGCCGCTAAAACGATGAACAATATCGCCAGAAACTTGGTGGACTTCTCCAGAGCTCCCTCCATGGAACGTCCCTTATTCTGTCCCCAGTAAGTATCTGCGATTCCGCTGATCGTCCCCAGTCCTGCCGACTTTCCTTCCTGCATCAGCACGATCGCCGTCAACGCAATGCAATCCATCGCAAATAAGATCATCAATACCGTCTTTAAAATTCCCACTTTCTGCACCTCCTGCACATAAACACTGTTATTCTATCACAGAGGGTCTGTCCTTGCAAGCTTTTTATACTGCCAAGCCCTGCTCCCGGATCACCTCTGCCACCTGGTTTACATACTGCTCGCACAGCTCATCGCTGGAAGCCTCCACCATAATACGGACCACCGGCTCCGTCCCGCTTTCTCTTACCAGGATACGTCCGTCGTCACCCAGAGCGGCTGCCACCTTTTCCACCGCCGCTTCCACCGCCGGATTCTCCCGGGTTTTTTTCTTATCCTCTACCCGGATATTTTTCAAAAGCTGCGGATAGATCTTCACTTCCTCCGTCAGCTTGGACAGGCTTTGTTTCTTTTCCAGCATAACTTCCATCATCATCAGGGAGGTCAGGATCCCGTCTCCCGTAGTTGCATGTTTGCTGAAAATAATATGTCCGGACTGTTCTCCCCCCAGGGAATACTTATTCTGCACCATGTTTTCGTAGACATATTTGTCGCCCACTGCCGTTTTCTCATAGCGCAGTCCCGCCCGGTCGCATGCTTTATAAAGTCCCAGGTTGGACATGACGGTAGTAACGATGGTGTCCTGGTTCAGGCGGTTGTTTTCCTTCAGGTATTTGCCGCAGACATAAAGGATCAGATCCCCGTCCACCACATTTCCGTTTTCATCTACCGCAATACACCGGTCCGCGTCTCCGTCATAGGCAAAGCCTACATCCAGCTTGTTTTCCCTGACGCAGGTCTGCAGCTTTTCAATGTGGGTGGAGCCGCATTCTGCGTTGATGTTGGTTCCGTTTGGCTCACAGTGGATGGCATAGGTCTTGGCTCCCAGTGCGTCATACACGCTCTTCGCAATGGAGAACGCACTTCCGTTGGAGCAGTCCAGTCCTACCCGCATATTCTCAAAGGATCTGGTGGCCAGAGAGATCAGATACCCGATGTACCGATTCCTTCCCGCTGCGTAATCCACCGTACAGCCAATGGCTTCCTTTTTGGCAAAGGGGAGTTCTCCCAGTTCCCCGTCAATATACTTTTCAATCTCTGCTTCCACTTCTGCTTCCAGCTTATGTCCTTTTCCGTTGATCACCTTGATCCCGTTGTCATAGAAGGGGTTATGGCTGGCAGAGATCATAATCCCGCAGTCAAAATTCTCCGTCCTTGTCACATAGGATACGCTAGGCGTGGTCGTCACATGAAGCAGGTAGGCATTGGCGCCCGACGCGGTAAGTCCTGCCACCAGCGCATACTCAAACATATAACTGCTTCTTCTGGTATCCTTTCCGATCACGACCCTCGCTTTGTGGTCCTGTCCATAATACCATCCCAAAAATCTGCCCACCTTAAATGCGTGCTCCACCGTCAGCACTTCATTCGCCTCTCCGCGAAATCCATCCGTTCCAAAATATTTTCCCATATGATTATCCTCTCTGTTTTTCTTCTAGTGATGAAACAGGCGGATGCCTGTAAAGGCCATGACCATTCCGTAAGCATTGCATCTTTCGATCACATGGTCATCTCTTACAGAACCTCCCGGCTGTGCAATATATTTTACGCCACTTCTTTTGGCCCTGTCAATATTGTCCCCAAACGGAAAGAAGGCGTCGGATCCCAAAGTAACCTCCGTCAACTGATCCAGCCATGCCCGCTTCTCTTCTTTTGTAAAGACCTCCGGTTTTTCCCGGAAGATCTTCTGCCAGGCTCCCTCTTCCAGCACATCCAGATAGTCCTCTCCGATATAAAGGTCGATGGCATTGTCCCTGTCTGCCCGTCTGATATCCTCCCGGAAGGGAAGCTCCATCACCTTTTTGTGCTGTCTCAGCCACCAGTTATCCGCTTTTCCTCCTGCCAGCCTTGTGCAGTGGATCCTGGACTGCTGGCCTGCACCGATACCGATAGCCTGCCCGTCCTTCACATAGCAGACGGAGTTGGACTGGGTGTACTTTAATGTGATCATGGCCACTTTCATATCCCGGATCGCTTCCTCTGGAAGCTCCTTTTTCGCGGTCACCACAGAAGAAAACAGCTCGTCCCTGACAGCCAGATCGTTTCGTCCCTGCTCAAAGGTGATCCCGTACACCTCCTTCTTTTCCTGCGCCTTGGGGACATAGTCCTGATCTATCCGGATAATATTATAATTTCCTTTCTTTTTCTTTTGCAGGATCGCCAATGCCTCCGGCGTAAATCCCGGCGCGATCACGCCGTCCGACACCTCTCTTGCTATAAGTCTGGCCGTCGCCTCATCACACACATCAGACAATGCGATAAAGTCTCCGAAAGAAGACATTCTGTCGGCTCCTCTTGCTCTGGCGTAGGCACATGCCAAAGGAGACAGCTCTCCCATATCCTCTACCCAGTAAATCTTCGCCAGGTCTTCTGTCAGCGGAAGCCCCAGCGCCGCGCCTGCCGGAGACACATGCTTAAACGAAGTGGCTGCCGGAAGTCCTGTCGCCTCCCGAAGCTCCTTCACCAGCTGCCAGCCGTTGAAGGCGTCCAGAAAGTTAATATAGCCCGGTCTGCCCCCCAGGATCTCCACCGGGAGCTTTCCCTCTTCCATGTATATTCTTGAAGGTTTCTGATTGGGATTACATCCATACTTTAATTCCAGTTCTTTCATGATCTTCTCCTTTACCGGCCGTTTTTGTTGATGATCCTCGTCCTACTGCTTCCCGTCTGCAGGTCTATAAACCGCACAAACAGGGATACTTTATTTTCCTCATTCAGACTGTTCCAGATCTTTTCTGTAAATACATCCAGATCTCCCTCGACTTCTATGGTCTTAGGTTCCCCGCTGTAGCTGGGAAGAGGATCTGCGTCCCTCTCGTATGTATGGATAAAGCGCCCCTCTCCCGGCAGCGGATTCTCATAAGCAAAAGTAAACCTCTGGCAGCTGTCAGGATTGCCCTGACTGCTTTTTAAAATGGACAGCGCATAGTTGAAGGTGTCGGCCTCTATATGAACGATCCCCGAAATCCTGGGCGTATAATTGGGGGCGTCCGGCTCAAAGGTCCTCTCTCTTAAAGACTGCTCAAAGGTCAGCTGCCTGTCCATTCCCCGGTAGATGGTATCCGTCTGATCTCCGTTGGTCACGATCAGCTTATTGCCCAGTACCCTGACCGGAGCATAAATGATCAGGCTGGGATCTGTCATCTTGGACGGATCAAATGCCTGTGTCCGGATTCCTTGGCCATCCTCCACAAATATCCGGTTACGACTGTTCTCACTGCGTCCCATGATAAAATAGACCACGACTGCCTGGGATCCGTCTTTTGATCTCCCCAGGATGATCCCTCTGCCCGGGTATGTATTTTCCTGCAACAACTGTTCAATCTTATCCATGATACATCCTTTCCTTTCCCGATCCTTTCGTTTGCCTGATTGCTTTTTGTCTGGTTCCATTATATAGAACCCCCGCCTGGTTTACCAGTAAAACTTAATACTTCCGCAGCGTATCTTTTTCATCCTCCTGCGTGTTTTCTATCTTCCTGACCCGGACATGGATCGTCTCCGTTCCCAGCGGGATCTCCACCCGGTCCCCCTCCTTCTTTCCCAGGATCGCTTTTCCAATAGGGGACTCGATGCTGATCAGTCCTTTCAGGGAGTTTCCCCGTATACTGGTCACCAGCCGGTAGGTCTGGACCTCCTCCTCTTCTTCAAAATACAGTTCCACCGTGTTGTTGATCCCCACCTCTCCTTCCCGGGAATCGTCCGAAACCACCACGGCATGCTTGAGAAGCTTTTCCAGGTAACGGATTCTGCTTTCATTACGGTTTTTATCCTGCTTTGCCGCCTTGTATTCAAAATTTTCACTCAGGTCTCCGTGAGCGCGGGCCTCCTTCACCGCCTCCAGTTCTTTTTTTCTGACTACCAGCTTCCGGTATTCAATTTCTTCCTTGATTTTTGCAATGTCGCTGTCTGTCAGTCGCTCTCTCATTTTTTTCCTTCCTTTCGCTCTCTCAAGTCTGCAGACCCTGTATCTATTCTCTTCCTTCCTGGTTTTTCAGAATGGCTTAACAGAACCATTCCCTTCGAAATGTGCTGCGTTTTATCATAACACATTCTGTTCCGGATTTTCCATGGGATTTTCAAAGTACCCGCTTCTTCTTTCCCCCTCTGCAGGCTTGCAACCCTCTGCCAAACAGAGTATAGTAAAATCAGCTTATTTTCAGGGAGGATATTTTATGTTAAAAGGAAAAACCATCATACTTGGCATTTCCGGCGGAATCGCCGCCTATAAAAGCGCGGCCCTCGCCAGTCTGCTGGTGAAAGAAGGAGCTGACGTCCGTACCATTATGACTGCCAATGCTACACAGTTTATTTCTCCTTTGACCTTTGAGTCTCTGACCGGACACAAATGTGTGGTGGACACCTTCGATCGGAACTTTGAATTTCAGGTAGCTCATGTTTCCCTGGCACAGAAGGCAGATGCCATTTTGGTGGCCCCTGCCACCGCCAATGTTCTGGCCAAGCTTGCTCATGGTCTTGCAGACGACATGCTGTCTACCACTCTCCTTGCCAGCAGGGCCCCCAAGATCGTCGCCCCCGCCATGAATACCGGAATGTATGAAAATCCGGCCACCCGGCGCAATCTTTCTCTTCTGGAGGCGGACGGATTTACCATCGCCCACCCGGCTTCCGGAAGGCTTGCCTGCGGCGACGAGGGCGCCGGAAAGATGCTGGAGCCTGAACTGCTGCTGCAGTATCTCCAGCGTGCCTGCACCTCTCCGAAAGATATGGAAGGACTGAAGGTTCTGGTGACGGCAGGACCCACACAGGAGGCCCTGGATCCGGTTCGCTATCTTACTAATCATTCCTCCGGAAAGATGGGATATGCCCTTGCAAAAGCCTGCGCACAGCGAGGGGCTTCTGTCACTCTGGTCAGCGGCCAAACGGCTTTGACCCCGCCTTTGTTTGTCCATACCGTTCCGGTGGTTTCGGCGCAGGATATGTTTGAAGCCGTGAAAGACCACCATTCCCGTATGGACATCATCATAAAAGCCGCTGCCGTGGCAGACTATCGTCCGTCTTTTATCAGTGATGAAAAAGTCAAAAAATCCGGGGATGCTCTTTCCCTTCCGCTTGCGCGGACCCGGGATATCCTTTCCTTTTTGGGAGAGCAAAAACCAGACGGACAGTTTCTATGCGGATTCTCTATGGAAACACAAAATCTTCTGGAAAATTCCCGCAAAAAGCTTCTAAAAAAACGTCTGGACATGATCGTTGCCAATCATCTGAAAGAACCCGGCGCCGGTTTTCAGACCGATACCAACAAGGTCACTTTGATCGGGAAGGATTTTGAAAAAGAGCTTCCGCTTCTTTCAAAAGAGGAGGTTTCCCATCAGATTCTGACCACGATCCTTCAACAGCGAAAAAACAGCTCCCTCCATGACTGACAGCACTCTAACTGCCTTTCATGAAGGGAGCCGGACAGATTCTTTCTGTTTTCCAGACTCCGTATCTTCCTGCTGCTTTTGGGGCAAGGCCTCAAAAGCAGCGTTTTTTATTATTTCGGAAGGTTCTCAAACTCTTTTTTCTTTTTCGCTACGATCCCCGACAAAAGAAGGATCCCCACTACGTTGGGAATGACCATCAGTCCGTTAAACAGGTCCGACAGATCCCATGCCGCCTGTGCTTTCAGTACCGTTCCCACCAGGATGGCAAGGATGACCGCTATCCGATAAGGAAGGATCCCCTTTTTCCCGAACAGATAGGAAATATTTGCTTCGCCAAAATAATACCAGCCGATCACTGTGGTGAAGGCAAAGAAAAACAGGCTGACTGCCAGGAACATGACGCCCTTTGTCCCAAAGGCCAGTTCAAATCCCTTCTGCGTTACGGCTACAGAGGTCAGTCCCAGCTTGCCGGAGACATTTTGTGCGCCTGTCAGCAGTACCACCAGCGCCGTCATGGTGCAGATGATCAGAGTATCCACTACCACGCCTGCCATAGCGACCAGTCCCTGGTTGACCGGATGCGGTACATTTGCAACTGCATGTGCGTGAGGGGTAGATCCCATACCCGCTTCATTGGAAAACAAACCTCTCGCCAGACCAAGCTGCATCGCCTTTTTCACTGCAAATCCCACGCTTCCTCCCAGCACTGCCCTGGGAGTAAAAGCTGCCGTAAAGATCCCTGCAAATACCGATCCCAGCTGTCCATGGTATTTTATGATTACAACCACTCCCGCGATGATGAAAATGGCTGCCATAAAAGGAACCACCAGCTCTGCAATCTTGGAGATCCTCTGGACACCTCCTACCACGATCAGTCCCACCAGCACCGCCAGCAGGATACCTGTATATAACGGCTTGATCCCAAAGCCCTGTTCCAGAGAAAGTGCGATAGAATTGGACTGCACCATATTTCCGGCGATTCCCAGCGCCAGGATAATGAATACGGCAAAGCACACAGCCATCACTCTTCCCAGCGTCTTATTCTTCAAACCTTTTGACAGATAGTATGCCGGTCCTCCGTAAACCTGCCCGTCTTTTTCCTGGCGGAACACCTGTGCCAGAACCGCCTCGGCAAAAATCGTGCTCATTCCCAAAATTCCCGATACCCACATCCAGAAAACCGCTCCCGGTCCTCCCGTCATAATGGCAGAAGCCACTCCGCCGATATTTCCGGTTCCTACCTGTGCCGCAATGGCCGTTGCCAGCGCTGCAAAGGAGCTGACCTGTCCGACTTCTTTTACGCCTTTTTTCTGAAAGACTCCCCCGAAGGCCTCCTTCATTGCCTGCGGCAGCTTAACGATCTGCGGGAATCCCAGACGAACGGTGAAAAAGATTCCGGTTCCCAACAGCAGATAGATCAGGATCTTGTCCCACAAAAAGTCCTTGATCAAATTCAGTGTGTCCATACATTTGTCCTCCTCATCTTTCATTGTAATTAGGAATCACTCACTTTGTTAATATTGTAACACATTCTGGTTTTCTCAGCAATCCTTTTTGTCTGTTTTGGCTGTTTTTCTGCTATTTTTTTATCAATCTTTTTATCCCTCCGACTTCGCAAATCTCTTTTTTGCTCCCTCTTCTCCCTCATTTAAAAAGATCTGTCCAAAATCCGGCAGCGGTTTGCTTTTCCGACGGTCTTCTTCCTTCTTCCACATGTCCGTTCTTTTTCCTTTTGAATAAATTTTTCTTTTATATTTCATTTTTGTTTATTATTTATGCCGATTTTGGAATTTTAAGCCTGTATTTTGCAGGAATCTATTGACCTTTCTGCATTTTGTGCTAGAATGAGGTACTAGATAACAGGAAGAGAAACGGAGGAAGTGTTGTGAAACCATACGCAGAATTATCCAAAGAAGAATTGCAGGAACTAAAGACCGCCCTGGAAGCACAGTTTGAGGAGGAAAAGGCAAAAGGACTTTCCCTTGATATGTCCCGCGGAAAGCCCTCTGCCGATCAACTGGATCTTTCCATGGGGATGATGGACGTGCTGGGAAGCGACTCCCAACTGGTCTGTTCCGAAGGTGTAGACTGCAGAAACTATGGGGTGCTGGACGGCATTGCAGAGGCAAAGCAGCTTCTCTCCGATATGATGGAGGTTCCAAAAGAAAATATTGTGATCTTTGGCAACTCCAGTCTGAATATTATGTTTGATACGGTGGCGCGCTCCATGACCCACGGCGTCATGGGCAGCACTCCCTGGGCCAGACTTGATGCGGTCAAGTTTCTCTGTCCCGTCCCCGGATATGACCGCCACTTTACCATTACCGAATATTTTGGGATCGAAATGATCCCGGTTCCCATGACCACAGAAGGGCCGGACATGGATATGGTGGAAGATCTGGTACAGGCAGACCCCGCTATCAAGGGGATCTGGTGTGTTCCCAAATATTCCAATCCTCAGGGGATCACGTATTCTGACGAGACCGTCCGCCGATTTGCCCGCCTGAAGCCGGCGGCTGAAGATTTTCGCATCTATTGGGACAATGCCTATGGCATCCACCATCTCTATGAAGACAAGCAGGATACTCTTCTGGAAATCCTGGAGGAATGTAAGCAGGCGGGAAATCCCGATCTGGTATACAAATTTTCTTCCACCTCCAAGATCAGTTTCCCCGGATCCGGAATCGCAGCGGTGGCTTCCTCCGACGGCAATCTGGCAGATATCCGCAGACAGATGCAGTGTCAGACCATCGGGCACGACAAGCTGAATCAACTGCGCCATGCCAGATTTTTCAAGGATATCCACGGTATGACTGCGCATATGAAGAAGCATGCGGATATTCTGCGTCCCAAGTTTGACGCTGTTTTGGAAACTCTGGAGAAGGAGCTGGGCGGACTGGGGATCGGATCCTGGATCGCTCCCCGGGGAGGTTATTTTATCTCCTTTGATTCTCTGGACGGATGTGCCAAAGCCATCGTTTCCAAAGCCAAAGAGGCCGGACTGATTATGACAGGCGCCGGAGCTACCTTCCCTTACGGAAAGGATCCCTGTGATAAAAATATTCGGATCGCCCCCTCCTATCCTACTGCCGGAGAATTGAAAGCTGCCGCACAGGTCTTTGTACTGAGTGTGAAGCTGGCCAGCGTAGAAAAGCTTCTGGCAGAAAAGGCCTAGCTATTCCACTGACGTTTTCCTTCTTCTCTTTTTGAAATGCTTCAGTGTTGTACCACCAACTTCAAACAGGGACAGTTCCGAAGCGTTTTTTCTCCATCCTTGTGGAGGAAATGCTTTGGCTGCTGTCCCTGTTTCACTTTCTGTTTTCTGTCTTTCTGGTTTGTCCGGCTTATCTTCTTACCGGTCTTCCCCTTTCAGATATCTCTTTAGTTCGCCTATCCTCCTTTGCATATCCGCTACTCCCAGGTCATAGACCCTCTGGAGATTTTCCGGCGATTTTTCCACCCGGCTGATTTGAATCGCCTGAGAAGGGCGAACCACAAACAGCTTCTTCTCTCTTTCCTGCACCCGGATCTTCTGGATGGTGCTGTTGTACATATTGTGACGTTCTTTCAGACATTTTCTGAGATGGGGGTACTTCCGATAGGTATATTTCCAAAAAAGGGGCGACATAGGCTCCTTGCGGTACCCCAGATTCCTGGTCAGTACCACCACGATCCTGTCATATCCCATCCCCTGAAACTTTTCCACCGGAATGCTGTCTGTGATCCCTCCGTCCAGATATTTTTTTCCGTTGATCTCCACCGGCTTTGACACGAACGGCATGGAGCCGGAAGCCCGCAGAGTGTCCATCTGCTCATATCCGCTTTCGATCCGAATGTATTCCGGCTTTCCTGTTTCTATATCCGTCACTACGGCATAAAAGGGAACCCCGCTTTTTTGAAACGCCTCATCGTCAAACTTGTCCCATTCTTTGGGAATTTTTTCATAAGCCAGCCTGGTGCTTACAATATTGCCCTCCCGCAGCAGAGGCCGAATTCCCATGTAATCCTTATCCCCATTGTATTTTTTGCTGTAACGAAGCGCCCGCTTCTTCTGTCCCGACAGAAAGTTTACGCCAAACAGCGCCCCTGCGGACACACCGATCACCCCGTCGAAATGTATCTGATTGTCCAGCATCACATCCAGCACTCCCTCGGTGTACATTCCGCGCATGCCTCCGCCTTCTAGAACCAGTCCTGTCTTCATACGATCATCTCCTTTTCTGTATGAGGAAGATTATAGCAAAAAGAAAAGGCGGAAGCAAATTCGTTCCTGCGCAGCCTACTGCTTCAAGAGTCGCGGAGGATCTGAGACGGAAATCGATTATATGCAAGGAAAGGACGCAAAAACCAGGCTTTTTGACACCTGGTTTTAGAGCCGGATGTTACAATCCTTCTATACCTATTTGCAACATCTGCCGCCTGCTATTTTTCCATCTCCGGAATCGTTCCGCCCAGTGACTTCCACAGTACTTCCAGATCTCTTTCCTGATAATGGAAGTATTTTCCGTTGGACAGCGCAACTGTATTTCCCTCCATATCTGCCTGAGAGAAGAAATATCTCTGATAGGTTCCGTCCGTGTAATCCAGTCGGATATGATAGTTGCCGCCCATAATCTGCGAAGACTCTTTCAACCGGATCTGTTTCAATCCTCTGACATACTCTGTTACTTTTTTTACTGCTTCCTTCTCTTCTGTTTCTATTTTTTCCTGTGCGCTTTCCGCACTTCCATACTGCATGCAAACACTGACCTTTTTTACGGTCTTCGTTTCCGAATATCCCGGGATCCAGGCTCCGCTTTCTCCTACATAATACGGACCTACCCAGCATTCTTCCCGCATGGCTCCATCTTCGACGTCTCCCAGATAGTACCAGAAACCACGGATCTGTTGCCAACCGCTCTTCATGCTTCCGTCATTGGCGTCTCCCAGATAATACCAGGTACCCATAATCTGCTGCCAACCGCTCTTCATGCTTCCGTCATTGGCATCTCCCAGATAATACCAGAAATTTCCCAGCTTCTGCCATCCTGTTTTCATAGCTCCATCATCGGCAGTTCCCAGATAATACCATGTTCCACCTACTTGTTGCCAGCCAAACAACATCCAACCGGCAGCATCAAATAAATACCATTGACCAGCTATGTACTCCCATCCACCACGGGTATATGTCCCGTCTGCATGTCTGTACCACCATCTTCCATCCGAATTCTTAATCCACTGCCCCGATACAGATGCCTGCGATCCCATTTCATTAGATCTATATACCTCACTTAAATCTGTCTTCTCACTGATAATCTTTTCGGGTTTTGCTGCATCCCGCTCTTTTGCCAATACAAATAGCTGGGAAACACAAATTGACACGATCATACTTATGACCCCTATTTTTCTCATGAAAACTCTCATCCTATCTCCCTCCTTATCTATATTTTTATGATGTTATATTATCATATCGTTTTATTTTTACCAATGTTTTTTATTTGATATTTCATAAAATAATTATTTTTCAGAATATTTTTTGTTTATATTCCCCAATCTTCCAGGTCTTTGCCACTTCCATTTTCTTTGTTTTTAAATAATCTCTTATTTAATCTATTTTCAGTTTGTTTTTTGTCAATTTTTATGTTTTTGTCAGTGCCATTTTGTGTACTTTACATTGTAATAAAGAAAACACAGGGGCAAATTATTTTGCTATGCCAACATTGCCCTGTTCTTCCAGGCAGTCCTGCTCTTGTATCCTGTTTCTTTTCTATTTCCGCGCATTTAATCCCCGCGTCTGTATTTGAAGTTTACAGCAGAGAGGATCATCACCAGTCCTATGATGAATACACCCAAAAAGCTCATGCTGAGAAGCAGCCGTTTATCGGTTGCGCAAATATATAACAGAAAATACAGGACATTCAGTAAAAAGGACAGACCGCTAACCAATTGGCTTGTTGCACGCAACTGCCTTTCATATCTGGAAAGATCCGCTTCATATGCTTTTTTATGCCCTGCAAGCATGGTAAAATCCCTGTTCTTTATACTGTTTTCAAAAGCAGTGTACATGATCAGAGAAATGGCCGAAGCCAGCATGACGGAAATCATCACTCCCACCGGATTTAGAAAACCCTTTAGTGCCAAAGTGAAATGAACCACCGAAAGTAGCATGGAAAGTAGCGGGACAAGCCAGTTGTACCTTCTGTGTTTTTCCTTTTTCACAATTCTGTTTTGTATGATCTCATCTACCATCACCTGAAAAACAGCGCTTATCTGGATCAGCGTCTGTGCGTCCGGTTGCGTTTTTCCCGTTTCCCAGTTTGAAACCGCCTGTCTGGAAACATTCAAGCACTCTGCCAGTGTCTCCTGGGACATGCCGTTTTCCATACGAAGCTTCTTGATTGACTCACCTATCCTGCTCATAGTTTTCACCTCCTGAAAAAAGGATACCTGACTCAGAGATTTCATTCCAGTTACACTGGTTTACATCAAAGCAACAAACTGTTGCATCAAGATAGCAAGGACTCTGTTTCCTGCCTCCCTTTGATTTTAAATGGTTTACCCACTTTTATCATACACAAACCGTTTAAAAATTCAATGTGGATTTTTGCAGCCTTCAAAGTCCGATTCTCCTTTTAAATCTCTCATTCTAAACACCTATTCCAATATTTATTGCTCCGCAAATTCTTTCATATCGTACCGGCCACTCTTATAAAAAACCTTTGACTTTTCCTTTTTCTATTTGTTATACTTACTTCATCGCGTAGCCAAAAGGTGTAAATCCAGATCCTGGATTTGCACCTTTTTTGTGGTTGGACGTACACGGAAGGCTCCCGGAAACGCTTTCGGAATCCGCCTCTGTCGTCTCCTTTGCTACCGAAATACAGGTTGTGGCAGCTTTCCTTAAAAAAGTCTCCTATCTATGTAAGGAGGTAGCATGAAACAAGAACCAATAAACAAACTGGAAACCATGCCGGTAGGCCGACTTATGCTGTCGATGGGCATTCCCGTGATCCTTTCCATGATGCTGCAGGCAGTTTACAACATTGTGGACAGCGCCTTCGTTTCCCATATGCCAAAGACGGGGGAACTGGCACTGAATGCCCTGACCCTGGCCTTCCCTGTGCAGATGCTGATGATCGCCATCGGAATCGGAACCGGTGTCGGCGCCAACGCCCTCTTGTCCAAAAGTATCGGGCAAAAGGAATACGAAAAGGCCAGCCTGGTATCCGGCAATGCCCTGTTTCTGGGCTTTCTGATCTATCTGGTCTTTCTTCTGTTCGGTCTTTTTGGGACGGTCTTTTATGCCGCCAGCCAGACCGACAATCCTGCCGTCCGGCATATGGTGGTGGTTTATCTGCAGATCTGCTGTAATGCTTCCTTTGGCATTGTATTCTTTTCTATTTTTGAAAAGCTGCTGCAGGCCACCGGACGCTCCGGCTTTTCCACCATCGCCCAGGTCAGCGGTGCACTGATCAATGTATGTCTGGATCCCGTCCTCATCTATGGCTGGCTTGGACTTCCTGCCATGGGCGTGGCCGGCGCCGCCTATGCCACCGTGATCGGACAGATCTTCTCCGCCCTGCTGGGTCTGATATTCCACCTGCGGCAGAACAGAGAGATCCGTCATGCTCTCTCCTATCTGAAGCCGGACGTGGGCATTCTAAAGGCCATCTACGCCATCGGCCTTCCCGCCATCCTTGCACAGGCGCTGATGTCTGCCATGACTTATGGGATGAACCTTATATTGGGCAGCATCAGTGAAGCGGCAGTGACTGCCTATGGCCTGTATTACAAGATCCAGCAATTTATCCTCTTCGCCGCTTTTGGACTGAGGGACGCCATCACCCCCATTGTATCCTTTAATCATGGTCTGGGAAGCAGGCGCCGGGTAACAGACGGCATCAAATACGGCATCTGCTACACTCTTCTTCTCATGACAGCGGGGCTGATCGCCGTCCATCTGTCCGCTGCCTCCCTGACAGCCCTGTTTGGCCTGTCAGGCAGTACCAGAACACTTTGCATCAGCGCCATGCAAATCATTTCCATCAGCTTTCTTTTTGCCGGAGTCAATATTGCATATCAGGGGATTTTTCAGGCGCTAGACAGCGGACTGGCTTCTTTGCTCCTGTCTGTACTCAGACAATGCCTGCTGGTCCTGCCTGTTGCCTGGGAATTTTCTTTTCTGGCTCGCAGATCCCCCCATCTGATCTGGACGGTCTGGATCACTTTTATTATTGCCGAAGGCCTTTCGTTCCTGTTTGCTTCTATCTGCCTGAAGCGGATCTATCGTACTATTCTATCAAAACTGGAGGAGTCTACCTATGAAAAACATCATCACCATCAGCCGTGAATTTGGGAGCGGCGGACACTTTATCGGGGAACGCATCGCAGAAGAACTGCATATCCCGTTTTATGACAGGGCGGTCATTTTTCAGGTCGCCCAAAAAACCGGGCTGGCCGAAACATACATCGCAGAGCACGGGGAGTATGCCCCCAAGGGAGGTCTGTTCTCCTATTCTTTTGTCGGCAGGGATCTCCAGGGCAGCTCTGTTGACGACTATATCTACCAGGCACAGCAGACCATCCTGCGGGAGCTTGCCCAGCGGGAATCCTGCGTCGTGATCGGCAGATGTGCCGACTATATCCTGCGGGACCGGAAAGATGTCCTGAATGTGTTCATCTACGGAGAGCAGGCCTCCAAGTGCAGAAGGATCATGGACCTTTACCAGAAAACAGAAAAAGAAGCCCTGGCTCTCATGAAGGAGACGGACAAAAAAAGAAGACTACATTATAGCTACCACACGGAGCAAAAATGGGGAATGCCTGCAAACTACGCCCTGTGCCTTAACAGCAGTCTGCTTGGCTATTCCCAGTGTGTCTCCTTTATCCGACAGGCCTTTTCTCATTAACCCCCTTTCCTCTCCTCTGCCGTCCGTTCTTTTCTAAGCATCAAAAAAGAGCCTATCCGCCTTGTGATCTATCTCTTTTCGGAATAGGCTCTATTTTTTGTATGTTTTCTACGGCTTTCCCACAGAATCATCCACGTCGATTCCGTGCTTTTCCATTTTGGTAACCACCTTTCTCTCACGCTCCTGGTATTCCTTCAGCTTTTCGTTCCATTCCACGTATACCTGATCTTCTCTGCGGTCCTTCAGAGAAAAATTCTCTTTCAGATATTTGCCCAGAAAACGGCTGACCTTCTTTGCACCTGTAATATTCAGGTGATCCCCTCCATCCAGGCTGTCCTTTTTCCAATCAATCCCCAGCTCCTGTGTCTGCAGGTTCATATCCAGAAATGTGAGACCATGCTCGGCGGCGTACCCTGCTATGGCATTGTGCCTGCGAAAATTATAATTTGCCGGAGAAGGAGTTCCCACCAGTACCAGCCTGGCTCCATGCTCCCTGCAAAGCTGTTCGATATCCACCATCGTTTTTAACACAACCTCCGGAAATTCTGCGCTTTCTTCGGTCTGCGTCATGTAGGACCCTCCCCTATAGGGACGGATCTTCGTTCGGAAACTATAACCCTTAAAGCTGTGATCCGGATATTCTTTGTTGATCAGACAGGCCTTCCACACATCATGGAACCGTAAAATGGAAATGTGATTGTTTCCCCATTCTTCAATGGATTCCTTGATCGCCGAAAGTCCCGGCCCGCCACGGAACATGATATTTGCCTCCAGCATAACGATCTTGGGCGACTGGGTTTCCAGCGCCGTCTTTAACAGATAGTAGGTCTCCTGTACCTTTTGCCCCGCCTGTCCGCAGACAAAGGTGGGGATTCCCTCTTCGTCCCAGATCTCCATGGGAGAAATGGCCGAATAACTGAGACTGTCCCCCAGCACCAGAACGTCCACCGTATCTTTCGGTTCTTTTTTGATCCGTACCAGGCTTTTATTCCGTCCCTGCACCAGTTTTTCATCCTTGAGGGAGATTGCCTCCAGCTTCCGCGAAACCCCTTCCAGCATCAAAAACAGTATTGCAAAAAACAGCAACGGCTTCCCTATTTTTTTTCCTATTTTTTTAAAATCCCGCATAAATCAAATCCACCTGTTGATATCCTATTCCATAAGCTCCAAAAATCACCACCGCAAGGATCAGTGCATAGTACACTGCCCAGCGCACCGGAAGACGGAAGGTGGTGATGCTTTCCTTCTCCAGCAGCTGATTCTCCCGAATAAACCCTACGATGCCTACTACCGCGCAGCCGATCAGGATGACTCCGTAGTCCGCTTTATCCAGTCCAAAGTTCAGCAGGGTCCCGTCGTAAAGAGGCCGCAGTTGAAAATCCCGGAACAGACTAAGAAACATGTGAATCCCGGCCTTCAGACCATTTGCCCGGAAAAACAGTTCTCCCGTAAAAATGATCAGCCATGTTTTCAGCATCTGAGGAATCCGCCAGTACAGGGCATTTTCATCCAGATGCAGTTTTTTCAGCACCTGATTCCGTACCGGCTCCAGCGCTTCTCCTACAAGCAGGATCCCAAAGTAGTACATCCCATAAAAAATATAGCTCCACCTGGGTCCATGCCACAGGCCGTTACACAGCCACACCGGAAACAACGCCATTGCGGAAACGCCCAGACGCGTGAGATACTTCCCGCAGTTCTTTTTTCCAAAGCGGTTCCACTTTTTCACGATGCCGGATACGGACGCCGGATAAAAGACGTAGGTTTTCAGCCAGACTCCCAGGGTAATATGCCATCTCCGCCAAAATTCCGCCGCATTCTTCGCCGCAAAGGGCTGACGGAAGTTCTCCGGCAGCACCACGCCAAACATCCTGCCTGTTCCGATGATAATATCCATGGAGCCGGAAAATTCCATATAAAGCTGAATGGTATAAGCCACCGCTCCCACTGCGATCATAACACCGTGGTACTGCTGATAATTGTCGAAGATCATTTTCACCAGCAAAAACAGCCGGTCGGCGATCAGCATTTTCTTAAACAGTCCCCACAGGATCCGCAGGCAGCCTTCGGAAAGATTTTTCCCTGTCAGGGCTTCTCCCTCCCAAAGCTGGTGAGCTGTCTGATCATACAGAGCAATCGGCCCTTCCATGATCTGTGGAAAGAACGCCAGAAACAGCGCCACTTTCTTCAAGGGCTGCTGCGCCGAGATCTTGTCCCAGTACACATCCACCATATAGCCGATGGCCTGCAGGGTATAGAAGGAAATTCCGATGGGTACCAGAATCCGTTTGATCTCTATGGCTCTTCCTGTTCCCAGTGCTTCCAGCAATCCGTTCACATTCTGGAAGAAGAACTGATAGTATTTGACATACGCCAGCACGCCCAGAAGCGTCAGAATCCCAAAGGTCAGGATCCGTCGTTCTTTTTTCTTGTAAGCGCCTTTGATCTCTTTCTTTTTCGCTTTCTCTCCACACTCTGCCAGCGCCTCCCGCTGCGCCGCCTTTACCTGCCCCAGCCAGACGCCGATATAATGAGTAAACAGCGTCGTTCCCAAAAGGTAGATCAACAGATTGCGGCTGATGATCCAAAAGAAGCTGTAGCCTGCTGCCAACAGCGTATATCCCCTGAATTTTCTGGGTGTGATCTGGTACGCCAGAAGCACTGCCGGAAGAAAGATAAACAAATATATCGCTGTATGATAAGCCATTTTAGTTCTCCTGCAATCTTGTGATCATCTCCCACATTGCTCTCGCCGAATTAAAATTCGGGGGAATGATCTCTGCCGCTTCGATCTCAATGTCAAACTGCTCCTCCAGCTCTGCGATCAGAGAAACTACACTGAGCGAATCCAGCACATGATCATCGATCAGCGCCTCTTCGTTTTTCCAATCAATACTTTCATCAATTTCTTCCAAGATCTCCAACAACTGTTCCATTATGATTCCCTCCTGCTTTCTTCTGAATTCAGACCATAGGTCTGTATTTCCTCTCTTATGGTTTCCAGTCCTGCTTCCCCGTCATAGATCACTACCTTCGGCAGCTCATGACTCAGAAACAGACTCATTCCTTCCGTCATGGCATAGGCACCGGCCCTCTCAAAAACCAGTATATCTCCGCACTCCAGATCCTCTGCCTGAAGCTTTTGTACCAGTACGTCATTGATGGTACAAAGAGATCCGCATACGATCCACTCCTTCAAGTCTTTCCTATTATGCACGGCTTCTTTTCCGGTGTCAACCTGCATACCGGATGCTTCCTCTTTTCCGACCGGCACTTCCTTCTTCTGCGGATCTTTTTTCAGGAGCTGTACCTTCGGGATGTACATGCCCCGGATCTGCCCGTCATAATTGATCTGATGGATCCCTCCGTCTACCAGGCAGTATCGTTTTCCCTGGCTTTGCTTTAATTCCCGCACCGTAGTCATATAGTACCCGCAGGTTGCCGCCAGGGCTCTTCCCATCTCCAGCGTTGTCTTTCCCTGCCATCGCATCTTTCGGATCGCATCTGCCAGGATTTCCACGTCCTCCTGCGTTTTATCTTCCTGATTTTCAAAATACGATACGGCAAAGCCGGGACCATATTCCACTTCCTTTATTGGGACGGACGCCTCCTTTTCTGCCCGCTCCAAAAAGTCATCCAGATATTCCAGCTCTTTTCCTGCCTTTTTCATACTTCTCTTCTGGGTTCCGGAAAAATAGTGGATCCCCTGTAGCTCCAGACAATCAGTTTCCCGGATCTCCTGCAGCATCCGGATCATTTCTTCCTCATCTACTCCAAACTGGTTGCCGCTGGTCAGCCTAGGATAGACACGGATCTTCTGTCCGTGCGCCTGCCCCCAGGCCTTCAATTGCCGCAGCTGTCCGTAGGACTCCGCCGTATAAAAGCACCGGCTACCGTAATGTTCCAGGATCTCTTCCAGATCCTCTTCCTTCTTCAGAACCCCTGAGATCAGCACCTTTTCCGGCGGTATCCCAAGCTTCTGACAGATCCTGTATTCCCCCATGGAGCATACCTCGATCCGATCCACATCCTGGTAGATCCTTCCTACCAGAAAGGGGTTTGCCTTCATGGCAAAGCACAGTCCCGTCTGTTCTCCCATTCCCCGGCGAAACAGTCTTACCCGTTCCCGAAACAGCTCCAGATCAAACAGGTACATGGGTGTTTCCCAGGGACCCATATTTCTTAATTCTTCTACTTTCATATCCATTCCTCTCATGTTTGCTCTTCGTCGTGTGGCTATGCGTCCCCTTCTAATCGTGCCCGGAAATATCCCCGGTCTGTCTTTCCGTTTTTCGTCAGGGGCATCTTTTCCATCTGTACAAATTTCTGGGGGATCATATAAACGGGAACCGCTTTTTTCAGTCGGGTCCTGATCTCTTTTACCTCTGCCTCTCCCATGTAGAAGGCCACCAGCTTTCCACGCCGTGTATCCAGACCGCAGCAGCTTCTCTCCACGCCCGGGATCTGTTCCATACTTCTTTCGATCTCTTCCAGTTCGATCCGGTGTCCCATATGCTTGATCTGGAAGTCCTTCCGTCCGGCAAAGTAAAGTTCCCCCTGCTCTCCGTAATAGCCCAGATCTCCGGTACAATAGCACCACGCCTGCTTTCCATCCGCAAAGGTATGGGTCAGAAATCTCTTGTCTGTTTCTTCCTGGTTGTGGTAATACCCGTCGGAAATGGATTCTCCTGCCACGCAGATCTCTCCGATCTCCACCGTCTTTCCCCCCAGTTCCTTTTCTTCCGTGTTGCGCAGAAACACCTTACGCCCCTCAAAGGGGATCCCCACCGGAAGCTTTTCTCCATCTTCCACCATCCGGTCTATTTTATGATAGGTACAGTTACAGGTGATCTCCGTAGGTCCGTAGATATTGGCAAACTCGGTTTCCGGTAAAGCCTCCTGCCAGATCCGAAGCTGTTTTGCCGGCATCACCTCTCCGCTGAACATGATCTTTTTCACCTGAGAGGGTACTTTATACTGCAGTCCTTTCAGAGAAGATACCAGCGTCAGAGCCGATACAGCCCACACCAGAACGGTTGCCTGCTTTTCTTCCAGGTAATCCAGAAGCCCTGCCGGTGTGGAAAACAGTTCCTTGGGGATCAGGATCAGCGGCGCCCCCACAGCCATGGAGCTGTAAATATCCTTCACCGACACATCAAAGTCAAAGGGAGCCTGATTGCCAAACCGTTCCTCTGCCGTCAGGTGGAAGGTGTCCACAAAGTGTGTGATAAAATCCAGCACTGCCCGGTGGCTGACTACGATACACTTTGGCACCCCGGTAGAGCCGGAAGTAAAGATTCCGTACAGGATATCCCGGTCTGTTGCCCTTTGTCGTCGTTCTTTCAGAAGGTCGCCTGCGGCTGTCCCCTGCGGCGTTTTGTTCTCTCCCGCCTTCTCTGCCGCTTCCATCAACTCTTCCAGCTGCAGGATTTTCCCTGTATACCCTGCCTCTGTTGCTTTTTCCCGGTGCTCCCTGCCTGTTATCAGCGCTTTTGCATCCAACACCTGAAAAATGTGAGCTCTTCTGTCTATCGGCTGCCCCGGGCTGATTATGACGTAAAAACAGCCGGCGTAAACAATTCCCATCATAGCTGCCAGTACTTCTGTACTTTTATCTGCCAGAATAGCAACCGGCTGTCCCGGGCTGCATTCCTCACAGAGAAGTTCCCCGATGGCTCTCGCCCTTTCCGACAGCTCTCTCCACGTGTAAGTTTTGTTGCCGTCATCTACCGCCAGCGCATCCGGTCGTTTCTCTTCCTGCTGCTCCAGCCATTCCAATATGTTTTTCATACTTGCCTCCCCTTCTATCGTATGCTTCTATTATCCCTGATCACTCTTAAAGAATTATGAAGAAAACTTTAAAATTATCTAAGTTTTCCTATCACCCTTCTGCGAAAAATGTCAACCGTTCTATATCCTATCACAAAAAGGTGGATTTGCAAAACAGCCTGATGACGTTTCCATTCCGCTGCCCGCCTCTTCCTTTTGCCTTCCGCTCTTTTCTGTTTCCCGTTTCTGGAATCCAAAACGATGTCGTCTGACACCTTTTCCGGCTTTCTGTTTTATTGTTCTATGCTATGTTAGCATACCCCATCTTCGCCTGCCTTTACTTAAGCTTGCATCTTTCTTACAAAATTGTAATCTTGCCTCCTGCCCCTCTTTCTTTTTCCCGGATCCGAAGATTTTTGCCTCTCGCAACCTTCTGTTTTCCTTCCTGCAAAAAGTATGGTATTTTCTCTTTTCCTGTGCTATAATTCCTCTAGTTAGTTTTTACTAACCTTTTTATGTCATTGTACTTCATTGACAGAAGAAAAGATTCGGACAGAACATCCATTCCTTTCTTCTTAAATTATGAAAAAAGGGGGACCATTATGAAACACCAGTTATCGGTAACTTTGTGCGGCCTTTTTCTATCCGCCGCATTACTTCTTACCAGTACGCTGCCTGTATTTGCGGTAGAGGATCTACAGGACACAGGTACGGGCGGCGCCGCACAGGAGCAGCCTGCTGCAGACGCATCTGATCCTGCAGCCAAAGAGGCGGAGCCTTCCGACACAGAACCGGAAGGGTCTGCAAAGCATCCAGGAGAGCCTTCTTCGGAAGCCGCATCTGCACATACGCTTCCTACGTTGGATCTCTCCACGCCTGCCAAAAAATATCTGATCACATTTTCTTCCGAACCTGGCCCCTTGCAGGAACAGGTGGAACAGGCCGTCCTGGAGCTGCATCTGACCGCCTCTTCTGAAGCGTTTGCCTCTTATGATCAGTTGATTTCCCATCCGACGGCAGGTACCTCGTTTGATATCCGGGCAAGACGAGTCGCCGCCCTGCAGGCAACGGCCATACTGGCCCAACAGGAAGCCCGCACTCTTTTGCAGGATATTTCCACAAAATATCCGGAGGCGGATCTGGAATACAATAGCTATTGGATTTCAAACACTCTGGCTTTAAAAGCGCCTCAGTCTGTGGTGGATCATATTTCTGCGCTGTCCAATGTGCGAGAATGCAAAGAAGATCAGCCGCTGCAGTCCGAACCGGTGGCAAAGCCAAACAGATCCCAGGCTTTTAGCCTCCACAGCGTGACTGCCGCTTTCCATCCGCAGGAAGTGGAAGCCAACCTGGATGCCATCCGTGCCTCAAAGGTCTGGTCTGATCTGAACATCACGGGAAAGGGCGTCGTAGTAGGAATCATTGATCAGGCTGTAGACTATGAACATCCGGCGCTGATCCGCCACTTCAGAGGATTCGACCCGGAGACCAACCAGATCTCTCTGGAGGGCAATTATGTAGACTTTGTGGAGGATGGTTCCGTAGGCGGTGATACCCACGGTACCCATGTAGCCGGCATCGTAGTCGGCGAAGAAACCCGGCTTACGGAAAACGGAGCTGCCGTCTCCTACAACCAGACCGGCGTGGCTCCCGGAGCCAAATTTATTGTGGCGAGAGCCTTTAAAGAAGGAGCGGGCGGAACCAACGAAAACATCATCAAGGCCTGCGAGTGGATGATGGCTCCCGGAGGCGATCCTGCAAAAGCGCCCCAGATCGTAAATCAGAGCTGGTCTGACGGAAAGCAGGATATGGATCTCTGGTTTGAACAGACGGCAAAGGCCTTTCGTTCCGCCGAGATCTTAAACGTCATGTCTTCCGGCAACAACGGTTCCACAAAGGCACTTCCCGGTTCCGTGGATAACCCGGGAAGCTCTGATCAGGTCTTTACCGTGGGCGCTTCCGACAATCAGGGGGGATTGGCTGATTTTTCCCGAAGGGGGCCATCGCCCTACCCCAATGCTACATTTAAACCGGATATCGTAGCTCCCGGTATTCAAATCCGAAGCGCTGTGCCCGGCAATGCTTATACCTCTTTTAACGGCACCTCCATGGCTGCCCCACATGTAGCCGGAACGGCCGCCCTGATGCTGGAGGCCAATCCTTCTCTCAGCCTTTCGGAGCTGGAGGATCTTCTTCGAAAAACGGCGATCCCCCGCACCGATAGTGATTATGATACCTCACCCAATCAGGGATATGGATATGGTTCTGTGGATGCCTATCAGGCTGTACAGGCCGCACTTCATGCTGCCGGAAAGGAAGGAACTCCCTCCGCAAATTACCGTGCAGTCAAGGGAACGGTACAGGCTGCAAAGGATCCGAAGGCGGTGCAGTCAGCCATCCCGGAGGTGGAAATCCGTCTTCCTCAGAGCGGCTATACGGATCGTCCGCTTGTGGCTTCCGTAGATCTTGGGGCCGGCGCCTTTTCGCCAAAGCAGATCGCCCGCCTGGAATATCTGCTGGAAGGATCAGAAAACGGAGCGCCTTTCACCAGGAAAACAGAACTCAAAAGAGAAAGCTCCCATTCCCGGAAATTTTCCGGCGCATTTTCCAAAGAGGAGACTCCTCTTCCGGGAAATTATTCGCAGAAGATCCGTCTGACCACGAAAGACGGAGCGACATTTGAAACGGCGTCGGCCCACCTGACGGTCTTTGCTTCTGTTCGCCCCGGGGAATACCGGACAGATTTTGAATCCGGCGCTCCCGGCTTTGCCTACAGCGGCAACTTCTCTCACGGTGTGGCAAACCTGAATGTTGATCCCAAGCCTGTCAGCGGCAACTTCCTTGCGGGACTGAACATCGGAAGCCCCTATCTGGGCGCTTTGAAGCAGTCTCTTTTGGAGCTGCCGCGCCTGGATCTCACCGGACTTGGTGAAACAGATAAACCGGAACTGGTCTTTCAGGAATATGCCTCCTGGGACAGCGGCGTCCTGGGCATTCAGGCGGAAATAAAAGGCGAAGGAACCGTCAAGATCTATAACTATCCCACAAAAATAAACAACACCTGGCAGGAGCGCCGCATTGATCTGAGTCCCTTGAAGGGAAAAGTGGCAAACATCTTTTTCTTCCATCTGACGGCAGGAGCCTCCGACGGGTACGGACTGTTTCTGGATGACCTGTCCTTTACACTAAACGGAACGGTACAGGATTCTTTGCAGTTAAAGGAGCATCTTCTTACAGAATTTACAAACACGGCCCCCGGCGGTTCGGATTCTTCCGTGATCCCCTTAAGCGCCACCATTCAGCTGGAGGGAGAAGGACTTCAAACCTCCTCCAGCGAAATGGACGGAAGCTTCACCCTGGAAAAGGTTCCATTTACAAAAAAGCAGCTCCTGGTGGGCGCAAAAGGCTATAAGACCAAACGGATCCGGCTGGAGGAGGGAACAGATTCTGTTGATCTGGGAACCATCCTTCTGGAAAGAGACAATTCCTCTCTCCCTCTGGATGAGCCTCATCTGAAAACAGGAACTCCGGGCCCCGGAATGAAACAGCTGGGATATGACAACAACAATCCGCTTAGCGGCGGCGCTGCCCTTTCCCGTCCTCAAACAGGTGTGGCAACTGAGATCGATGCTCCCAAGGACGGAGTGCTTTCCCATGTCATGGTATATTTTGCCGGGGAAAATCCTTACTTCCGAAACGGAAAGGTATCTTTGGAAATCAAACAGCTAAATGAAGCAGGAAGGCTCATTGACCTGATTCCTCCGCAGACGGTGGAAGGGAAGGGGGGACAGTGGAACAAATATGATCTGTCCTCTTTGCAGATCCAGTTAAGCGGAAAAGCGTATGTGATCGTCCGGCAGCTCCTGCCCAAGGGAGAAGGGCCTGCCGTCGCCATCGACGCCAGTGTACGCCCCGGCACCCTGGATTATACAAAGGGAAAGTATTACAACGGTTCCTTTGAATCTCTGTTTGGTCAGGGAATCTTTGGAATGCCCATGATTCGTACTTACGTGAGAACCCATGAAAATGTACAGGATCCGGATGCCATAAATCCGGTGTTTGATCCAAGCATCCCAAAAACCCCTCATGCGGAGACGCTCGTAGGAGAAGGGCAAAAGCCCAAGGATCTGATCACCATCGGAGACTACGAGATCAGCCCTTCCCGGGGCATGATCACCGAATATCTCAAGAAGGACGACCTCTTTCAGCTTCCTTTGGAGGAACGGATCCTGAATATCCCCGCAGAGATCGGCGGCGTGAAGATCGTTTCCATTGGAGAGAGCGCCTTCGGTTATTCCTGGGGAAGCTATGAAATGCAAAAGATCGTGCTTCCGGAAGGTATCAAAGAAGTAAACGAATCTGCTTTTTCCATGCTGGGAAGCCATGAGCTGTCCCTGCCCGGTACGCTGGAAAAGATCTACCCCCGTGCGTTTAAGCAGCAAAAACTCTCTTCTTTGACTTTGCCGGAGGGGCTGCGTCATATTGGTATGGGCGCTTTTGAAAATTGTTACCAGCTGGAACAGCTAAGTATTCCGGATTCTGTTGAAACCATCGAGGCCGGCGCGTTTCAGGTAAGCGCCTGGGGAGACGATTCCCGCCTGACCACGATCCGCCTTCCGGAAAACCACCACTTTACTACGATTCCGGCAAATGCATTTGCCAACCACAAACTGATAACCCAGCTTACCATTCCTTCCCAGATAACGGCGATCCGCCCCGGTGCATTTACCAATCTGGGGATTCGCCAGCTGGTGCTTCCCGATGGACTGACAGAGCTTGGCTCTTCTGCTTTTGAAGGATGCTCTGCCCTGGAAGAAGTCACGCTTCCCAATACGTTGACGGAGATCGGCTCCAACGCCTTTTTCAAGTGTGCCTTAACCTCCGTCCGGCTACCGGTAAATCTGGAAGTGATCGATCGAAGCGCTTTTGAGGGCAACCGGCTGACCTCTGTCGTCATCCCGGAAAAGGTTCGATTTATCAATTACCGTGCGTTCGCAGGCAATCCTTTGCACACACTTCGCCTGAACACCACGCTGGTTCCAAGGACGCCCCAGCAGGGGACTGCAAAGCAGGGATATCCCACCGTTCCACATCCTTTCGGAGACCAGCTGCTTCGGCTGGAGGTGTATCGTCAGGAGCAGGCAGACAAGGAACTCCAGGCCGCTCTGGAAGCACAGACGCCAAAAGGAGAAGTGATCCTCCTGGGGAAAGAGGCGCAGGAGCCAAAAACCTTTACCTCGGCGGACGGGATCGTAAGTCTGAGCACGTTATCTGCTTCTCTTCCTTCGGATGCGAAGCTGGTGGTGGAACCTGTTTCTTTGGAGGAAGCAGATTATGCGGCAATCTCCAAGCTGGCCGGCGGAAGAACCATTTACAAATACAGCGGTTACCGCTTCCATCTGGCCGCACCAGACGGCAAAGAGCTGCCGCTGCCTTCCGAATATCAGATTTCCTTTAAAAAGAACGGGTTTACACGAATCCGGACGGCCTCCACGACTTCTGTCAGAAGGGATCCCGTCACCGGTATCCCCCAGCTTATCTTCCAGCCAAGAGGCGGAACCTGGATGCGCATCCCGGCAGATCTGGATCAGGAAGCTTTCACCTTTCGCGAAAACCGTTTCGGGCAGGTGTCTTTGCTGGAGGTTTCCTACCAGCCGGGCAGTGCGCCCTCTGCCGATCTGTACTACGGCGCAAAAGTTTCCGATAAGCTTGCTCCGCCGAAATTTGCTCTGATCACACGAGTAAAGGGAGGGCATGGAAGCATTTCCGATTCCGGAAAAGATCTGACAGACGGTTCGGATGCAGAAGTACACTTCACCCCCGACCCGGGATACGAGGTGGACTCTGTCACCATAAACGGTCAGCCTGTAACTGTTTCAGGGCTGATTTCCCTGATCAGGATGGACGAAGATAAGGAGGTGGTAGTCACCTATAGAAAATCCGCCTCCCACACGCCTATCCCGGACACTCCTTCTCCGGATATGACGCATCCCGGCGGCGATGTCCTGCCTACAGATAAAAACGGTCTTTCCGTAGATTTTGCAAAAAGAGCCGCAGCAACAAGCACGTCCGGAAAGGCTCCAAAGACAGGAGATACTCCCATCCGGGGGGCTTTGTACCTTTCCCTTCTTGGCTGCTTCGGACTGGCATTGGCAGATTTGGCAAAAAATAGAAAACAAAATAGGAATTAGACAATCAGATCCATCATTTTTAAGTGGTGCTGGAGATTATCTCTGGCACCAACCTTGTCTACAGTCTGAACGGCCTGCCCTTCTAAATCAAAGGGCAGGCCGTTGCTGTTTTCTCTGTTTGTTTTTTTGTTTTTCTGTTTTCCTGTTTTTCTTTATCCCTTTATTCCAACGCCCCTTTTACCTTCTTCCGGGACAGGCATCGCTCCTCTCTGTTTGCCAATGCCTTCACCCTTCCTTCCAGTAGCAGCTTTCTTCCTGCTTCATTCCGCGTATAAACACAATCATAACTGCCAATGTATGGTTTCATGCATTTAGCAAAGGCCTCTGCCATTTCTTTTTTTCTGGCAAAACACTCCGGAACCGCGTAGAAGCTGTCGATTCCCCGGCGTTTTTCTTTTTTTACAAGAATATACCTCTGGTTGTCGAGAGCCGTAAAAAATTCATGTACACACTGCGCAAACAGCGCCTTATCCCTCCCTGTTCCTCCTGACAGGTAGAGGGTATGCACCTCCGGCGAAAAGGTCTCTGTCTCCACTTTGCAGCGCGTCTCTGCCAACATCTGCTGCTCCTCCATCGCCCTTCGGATCCCCTCCCCAAATGCCTTCAGCCTTCTTAGCGGGCTTCCCAGCATAAATACCTTGGGAAATCGTGTCATCGCCCAGCCGCCTCCTATAACAACCAAAAAGTACCCGGCAAAAGTAAGCACGGGATTTACCGGCAGGAGTAGCAGCACTGTCGCCGCCATGGTAAGCCCGATAGCCAGTACCAGATTTAAAAGTGCATCGAAAAAGGCAACCTTTGTGACGAAGGTTTCTTTTACTTCTGTCTCCACCGCCACTTCCATGGCTTCGTAGATGACCAGCGCCTTCTCCCATCGCTGCTTCAGACAAGAACGCTGGCTGGACATTTCCAACATCCGCTTATTGATCGACTGCACCTGCGGCTTGTGAAAAGGCGGTTTGATAACAGACAGCCTTTGTATCCCGCTTTCAATGGTTTCCTCCCTGTCATGCAGTCCCAAAAACTGTTCCATCCTGCGATCCAGCAGGCGAAAGTCTTCACTGATCTCTTCCTCCGAATCCTTCCTTGCCTCTTTCTGCGGCTTCAGACAGACCAGATGCCAGATGTTGCTGGTTTTGTCCGGGTTGTCCTTCCATACCCGAATGGCACGTCCCCGCATCTGATTACTCAGCATGAACGAACCCACGAAGCTGGCCAAAATCAGTGCATTCACACACGGAGAATCCCAGCCCTCTCCCAGCAGGGATTTCGTCCCGATCAGGGTCTGTATATATCCCTTTGAAAAGATAGCTGTGACAGCCGCTGTTAAGAAATGTCCCTCTCCCACTGCTGTCACTTTCAGATACTCTGCTTCTGAAAGGCTTCCGGCTCTTCCAAACGCTACCCGGTCTGCCTCCCCTATTTCCTGCAGGAGAGCCTCTTTTGCCTCTGCCGGAATGATTACAATGCTTCCGCACAGGACTCCCAAGCGAAGAGATGCCTGCCTCTTTGCGCTTTCCCTGCGCAGCATCTCAAAAAAGGGCAGGACTCCCAACAGATTCACATCACTGCCGGAATCTCCCAGAATCCCCTCACACTCTCGCCGGATATAGTCTGTCAGCACCAAGAGACGCAGTCCTTCTCCCATGGTCTCATACTCGTGAAACACGATCTTACGAATACTGTTGATTTTTCCCAATGAATTTGTCAGAAGCTTTTCCACTGCGGCGCTGGTAGTCAGAATCACTTTCTTCTTTTCCAGCAATCCCTGCCTCTTCAGGCGATCTTCCAGCATTTCACGGTACATCTTGTCGCACAGGTAGGATTCTGCATCATGGTACAGAAATCCCTGCAGCAGCCGCTCCATCCAACCGACATCCATTTTGGGAAGACGTTTTGCTCCCAGCAGTCTTTGCAGCCGCTCCGGAAACGGAACGCCTTTGCTTTGCAGATAGATCAGAATAGAAGACAGATACGCCGGATCGCTTAAAAGTAGTTCCTCTTCCATCTGTCCGATCAGCCCTTTGTGGCCTCTGACAGCGTTCAGGAGCTCCCCGTCTTCCATCAGTGTCTGCAGCATGGCTTTGCTACGTTCCTGAAATTTCTTCCATTCCTTTTCTTCTTCTGATGTCGGATAGTTGAAGTACACGTAATCCTGATGCGGGCAGAGGCTTCCTTCCTTTACCAGCTCCGGAATCGTGATTTCTTCATCGATCTCCCCGCACATATCTATGTATTTGGTCCACATTGCCGGCGTCGAATCATATGGCGGCGTCGCCGTCAGAGCGATCACCCGAAGCCCTTTCAGTTCCCGACGGAATTCTTCCAGGGCCTTCCACCATTCATTTCGCAGATGGTGGCACTCATCTAGGCATAAAACCCCAATCCCGGTCTCTTTCATGACTGCTGTCAGATCAAATCCGGAGTAATCCACTTCCTGTCCGGCCTCCACCGGTTCCTCCTTTTCACTTTCCGTTTCTTCTCTTCCCCGGAATCTTGTCATGGCACTGTGTAGTGCCTGATATGTTGCCACTGTAATCTCTTTTGGTTCCCTGAGATTCTGCGACAGGTATACCTCTTCCTCCACGCCTTCACACAGGAATGCCTCCCGGATCCTAGCAATCCACTGCTCGCGGATCGTAACGGTGGGAACCAGAACAAGCGCTTTCTCCTTTTGCCTGCGGATCAGCTCAATCCCTAACGTCGTCTTCCCGGATCCCGGCGCCGCAACAATGTGGATCCTTCCGTCTGCCATATAGGGTTCTGCATTCCGCAGTACCCGGGTCTGGTAGCTGCGCCAGGTTCCCCGAAACTTTAAGATTCCCTCGTAATCCATATCCTTCCCCTTTTTCTCTTTTCTTCTGAATGCAAGCAGCCGCTCCTCCTGAAGCGGCTGCTCTGCAAATGTGCAATAACCATTCTAGCTATTCGATCAGAGCATCATATAAACGTTTCATATCGTCTGTATTTCTTTCACAGATGACTAAATTAAAATGACAGTACACTAAATTTTTATTTTTAATTGGTACAAGCTTATAATTCCCTTTCGTAATGTTAAAACTAATAAGCATAATCAACTTTTATATTCTGCTTCAGTCTTATAAGCGTCTAAATTTATACTACTCACCTCACCACAATCCAGTTCCCATGACGCTTTGATCCAATTCTTTCTATTATCTTTTTTCTTGTAAAGATTTAAATGCTCTCTCAATAGTTCTCTTTGTTACGCCTAATTTCTCTGCCAGTTCAACGGATGTTATACTTGGATTTTCTATTAAGAGTTCTATCACTTTCTTTTCAGTCTTATTCAAACCGACATCTTTCTTGAGGCTTTAGAGCCTGTTTTTAACTATTCAAGCTCGCAAACATAATCTTGTTACTATACATTTTTGTATTGGCATTATGGTTCTATTTGGTTTTATATGTGTTCCACTGTCCTCAGTCCATAGGCTATACTGAACGGTGTTATCAATTTGTTATCATGATTCTGTTATCAGTCTTATCTATAACGAACATCCCCCAGTTTCACTGGCAATGCTTTTATAATTTCCTGAAGTGCTTCCAAATCATTAGCTGGCTGCTTCCATACATATGTTTTTAAAAGCTCTGGTACTTCTCCTATTTTACCTTCATCATCACTAAACACCAAAGTAATAATTGAAAATTTATCACCTTTATTCATTTTTTCCGTTATAGCATAATTAACCTCTGTCTCTAAAAATCCTTCATCTTTATAATTTGGAGTGATAAAGAAAATTGCCGCACATGACTCCTTAAATCCTTGCAATATTCCTCTGTGTAACGCTGTACCAGCAGGCATTGCATCTTCATCAAGCCAAACTTCAAATCCTAATATTTCTAAAGTTTGTTTATATAATCTGACTATTGGTTTATCTGCACCTTTATGACTCAAAAATATTTTCATCTTCCTTATCCCCATCACAAATTCATGACTTTCTAAAAGCTTTTGCAATTCACTCTCCAGATTACTTCCATCCGTTGCAAGAATAACTATCGAATCCATATTTGATAGATGAAAAGAAGATCTAACCTTATCTCTTACACTATCAATGTTTTGAGATGATATAGATGCCATCCCTGTATTTACAGCATTAAACTCTACAACTGATGATGCCATCATAGAACTGTTTCCTGTATGTTTAAAAATACATATAATGTAATTTCCATACGTTCCATTTAATAAATTATATCCACTAATAATCGGCCAAACATTACTATATTCTGGATATTTTTTCTGCACTATTTTTCTATACTCTTTATCGATAATTTCACTTGCTGTTGCCATAGCACTCTCTCCACAATTCTATTAGTTTATTAATCGAAAATTCTCATAATATCCTGATATCGGTTGACTACACGATAGATTTCTACATATTCGCTGCTTACTTTGTAGATAATCACGTAATCTTCCCATATCGCATATTTATAATCTGTCCGAAAGCTTACCCGTTTGGAAAGATCCGCCCCCATTCCCGGAAACATCTGAAGATTCTCAAATTTCCCGTAAATTTCCTTTATGGTCTTTGCCGCATATTCCTCGTTGTCTTCAGCAATGTAATCCCGAATACTCTTCAGATCCTTTGCAACAATCGGGTTAATCCGCAATTTTAACATCTTATTCCCCCACAAGTGCCTTCAATTCATCCAAATCCAGCCATCCTTCACCGTCTTTCACTGCTTCTTCGGATTCCTGCAGCTTCATCAAAAGCTTTTTCTCTGCACGATCACGTTCATAATCTTCAAAATCCATAACCACAAAACGCCCTCTACCATTCTTGGTAAGATATACAGGCTCTCCTTTGTGGCAGTTCTTCAAGACTTCGTTATAATTTCTCAAATCAGATACTGGTAAAATACTTGCCATATTCTTTCAGCTCCTTCCTTGATTTTATATTGTTTCTTCTACTTATATTATACACAAAAAGCTGTAAAATTCAACGTAGGTTTTTACAACACTCAAAGATATAGTTCTCATTTTAAACTGTAAAGTGAAATTTTAATTCCTGCTTTAATGTTGTATAAATAAAGTTGACACCTTATTCTCAAAGAATTCATGTATAATAAAGAGAATAAGGAGGAACTCTCAATGTCACGTACCCAACGTAAATACGACCACGAATATAAGGTCCAGGCTGTCAAACTTGCCAGAGAA